>NZ_QODI01000025.1:0-65404 GCF_009935975.1 Pseudomonas sp. Q1
GCGAAACCAGCCGCCAAGCCAGCTGCCAAAACCGCTGCTGCGAAACCAGCCGCCAAGCCAGCTGCTAAAACCGTTGCAGCGAAACCAGCTGCCAAGCCAGCTGCTAAAACCACCGCTGCAAAACCAGCCGCTAAGCCAGCTGCCAAAACCGCTGCTGCAAAACCAGCGGCCAAGCCAGTAGCCAAACCTGCTGCCGCTAAACCAGCCCCGGCCAAGCCAGCAGCACCTGCCGCTGCTCCGGTAGCGTCTACCGCACCATCTGCTCCGGCCAGCAGCACCCCTGCACCGGCAGCACCCAGCACCACTCCAACCAGCGCTTCCTAAGTGTTGGTGATCACGGCGCGCAGCCGCTGCGCGTCGTGGTCAAGGTTGGCGGCAGCCTCAGCCGCCAGTCTCTCCAGCCACGGCTGGTGATTTGCCTGCGCCTCTGTCGGCCACTCTTGTGACACAGCTTCCAGTCGCACCAGCAACTCGTGTTCCGCCTCCAGCTCCAGGGCTTTGACCCGCTCGCGTAACGACGCCAACGACTCATCCTGCTGCGATAACGCACGCCATTGCACACGCACCTGCCGCAACGGCTCAACCACCTGCGTCTGCCAAGGTTCGGCGATGTGTTTCAGGGCCTGAATTCGTTCGGTGCGCACTTCCACGCCGCGCTGTTCCAGCCATGCTCCGCAGAGCAACAGGCACACATTCGCTCCCCGTTCCTGCAGGCGCAGGCAAGCGGCCTCGACGCCCGGGCGGGCGTAAGTCGAGAGGGCAAAGCTCCACAGGTCAGCACACATATTCACACCCAAGCCAGCGGCCAACGAAGCTGGTAGACTCCGCCGCCATTATGATCCGACTTCAAAGCCTAACATTACAGCGTGGCCCGCAACGTCTTCTCGAAGACGCCGAGCTGACCCTGCACGCCGGTCACAAAGCCGGCCTGATCGGCGCCAACGGCGCCGGAAAATCCACGTTGTTCGCCTTGTTGCTGGGTGAGCTGACCCCGGATTCCGGGGACTGCCTGCTGCCGGCAGACTGGCGTATCGCCCATATGCGCCAGGAGATCGACACGCTGGACCGCATCGCGATCGACTACGTGCTCGATGGCGACCTGCGTCTGCGCCAGGTGCAAAACGACCTGGCCGAGGCCGAGAAAGCCCAGGACGGCGCTGCCCAGGCCCGCCTGCACTCGGAACTCGACAGCGCCGACGGCTACACCGCCGACGCCCGCGCTCGCAAGATGCTCGCCGGCCTCGGTTTTACCAACGAACAGATGGACCGTCCGGTCGCCGACTTCTCCGGTGGCTGGCGCATGCGCCTGAACCTGGCCCAGGCGCTGATGTGCCCCTCGGATCTGTTGCTGCTCGATGAGCCGACCAACCACTTGGACCTCGATGCGATTCTGTGGCTGGAAGACTTCCTCAAGAGCTATCAGGGCACCTTGTTGCTGATTTCCCACGACCGGGATTTCCTCGACGCCGTGGTCGATAACATCGCCCATGTCGAGCAGAAGAAAATCACCCTCTATCGTGGCGGCTACACCGCGTTCGAGCGTGCGCGTGCCGAGCGTCTGGCCCAGCAGCAACAGGCCTACGAGAAGCAGCAGGCGCAGCGTGCGCACATGGAAAGCTATATCGCAAGGTTCAAGGCCCAGGCCACCAAGGCTCGCCAGGCCCAGAGCCGAATCAAAGCCCTGGAGCGCATGGAAGAGCTGTCGGCGGCCCACGTCGATTCGCCGTTCGATTTCGTGTTCCGCGAGTCGGCCAAGATCTCGAGCCCGCTGCTGGACCTCTCGGATGCTCGCCTGGGTTATGGCGACAAAACCATCCTGGAGAAGGTCAAGCTGCAGCTCACGCCCGGTGCGCGCATTGGTTTGCTCGGTCCCAACGGTGCGGGCAAGTCGACGCTGATCAAGAACCTGTCCGGGGAGCTGTCGCCCTTGGCGGGTCGTTTGACCCGTGGCGAGAACACCGTGGTGGGTTACTTCGCCCAGCATCAACTGGATTCGCTCGACGCCAAGGCCAGCCCTTTGCTGCACCTGCAACGCCTGGCGCCAACCGAGCGCGAGCAGACCTTGCGCGACTTCCTGGGTGGTTTCGACTTCCGCGGTGCGCGCATCGACGAGCCGGTGCTGAACTTCTCCGGCGGCGAAAAAGCCCGCCTGGCCCTGGCGTTGATTGCCTGGGATCGGCCCAACCTGTTGCTGCTCGACGAACCCACCAACCACCTGGACCTCGAAATGCGCCTGGCGCTGACCATGGCCCTGCAGGAGTTCAGTGGCGCGGTATTGGTGGTGTCTCACGACCGCCACTTGCTCAAGAGCACGACCGACAACTTCCTGCTGGTGGCTGACGGCAAGGTTGAGGAGTTCGACGGCGACCTGGATGACTACGCACGCTGGCTGACGGACTACCGCCTGCGTAACGCACCGGTCAGCAACACGCCGGTCAACCCGGACAAGACTGACAAGAAGGCCCAGCGCCAGGCTGCCGCCGCGCTGCGCCAACAGTTGGCGCCGCACAAGCGTGAAGCCGACAAGCTGGAAGCTGAACTGGGCAAGGTGCACGAGCGTCTGGCCAAGATCGAGGCCAGCCTGGGCGACAGCGCCGTGTACGAAGCCGCACGCAAGGACGAACTGCGCGACCTGCTGGCCGAACAGGCCAAGCTCAAGGTGCGTGAAGGGCAGTTGGAGGAAGCCTGGATGGAGGCTCTCGAACTGCTGGAAACCTTGCAAGCGGAGTTGGAGGCGCTGTCCTGATGGAGGCGCTGCAATTGCCGTTACCGGCGCAGTGGGTCGAGCCGGTGTGGATTGGCGTGCAAATCCTGCTGATCCTGTTGGCCGGCTACCTTGCGCAACGCTTTGTAGCCAAAGGACTCACCCGCCTGGGTGAGCGCTACCCATTCCCTCCGCAACTGCTGATGCCCCTGCGCGGTGGTTTGCGCTGGCTGATCATGGGCAGTGCACTGATCTTCGTGTTGGAGCGCCTGGGTGTCTCCGCCACGGTGCTGTGGACGGCGCTGTCGGGTTTTGTCGCGGTCGCTGCCGTGGCGTTTTTTGCCATGTGGTCGGTGCTGTCCAATCTGTTGTGCGCGATTTTGATTTTTACCGTCGGGCCCTTCCGTCTGGGTGACATCGTCGAACTGATAGACACCCTCGACAAGCCAGGCGTGAAGGGGCGTGTCGTGGCGATCAACCTGCTCTACACCACGCTGGTCGAGTTGGAAGAAGCCGGTACTCACTGCGCAACGGTGCAGGTGCCCAACAGCTTGTTCTTCCAGCGCTCGGTGCGACGTTGGAACACGCCTGTATAAAAATTGATAGCCAGGCTTCGGTGGTCGGAGTTAGCTTAGCGCTTACGACGAATTTGCAACGAGGTGGGTAATGGCTCTCGATACATGGCTGGCCTTTTTCCTGGCCAGTTGGATCATCTCCCTTTCGCCTGGCGCAGGTGCCATCGCCTCGATGTCCAGCGGCCTGCAATATGGCTTTTTGCGCGGCTACTGGAACGCCCTGGGCCTGCAGATTGGCCTGGCGATGCAGATCGCCGTGGTCGCGGGTGGCCTTGGCGCGATTCTGGCGGCGTCTTCCACGGCGTTCTACGCCATCAAATGGTTTGGTGTGGCGTACCTGGTGTACCTGGCGATCAAGCAATGGCGCGCCTTACCCATGGACATGACCGATGATGCGGCGGGGCGCCCGATCGGCAAGCCGGTGGCGATGATGTTCCGTGGGTTCCTGGTTAACGCCAGCAACCCCAAGGCGCTGGTGTTCATGCTGGCGGTGCTGCCACAGTTCGTGAACCCGCAGGCGCCGTTGCTGATCCAGTACCTGATCCTGGGCGCGACGATGATCAGTGTCGACATGATCGTGATGGCGGGCTACACGGGGCTGGCCTCGAAAGTCCTGCGCCTGTTGCGTACGCCGAAGCAGCAAAAACGCATGAATCGTACGTTTGCCGGGTTGTTCGTGGGGGCGGCGGGTTTCCTGGCCAGCCTGCATCGCGCAACCGCGTAACCGACGAAATTCATTAGAAAGGTGAGAGGGAGCAATTCCCTCCCACCTGGCTTAAAAAAGCTCCACCCTGCGTACATCAATTCACTTACGCCTTGAGTCAAACCCTCTAAAGCACAACAATGTGTTACTTCGTGTTTAGCTTTGAGATTCATTCATGATTGCCCCCTTTCGTTTTCTCGCCTGCCTGCTGTTGCCGGCACTGATGTCGTGCAGCTTCAATCTGCTGGCTGCGACAGCCGAGGGCGCCCCACAAGCCCTGCATTTGCTGGACTATATTGGCGCTGACTACCCCCCGACGGTGGAAGCCGGCAAGGTGGTTGACGAGTCGGAATACCAGGAACAGGTTGAGTTCCTGGGGGTACTGCAAGGTTTGGTCGCGCAGTTGCCGGAACGGCCTGAGCGCGCAGAGCTGGTCAAAGGCGTCGATGAATTGCTGGCGGCGGTTACCGCGCATGAAGACGGTGTGGCTGTTGCCCATCAAGCCCGTCAATTAGGGGCCAAACTGGCGGTGGCTTATGAAGTCAGCCAGGCACCGGCCATCACTCCCGACCCGACTCGCGGCGCACCGCTTTATGCCCAGCATTGCTCGGTGTGCCACGGCACTGCCGGCGCCGGTGACGGCCCGGCCAGCACCGGCATGACCCCGCCACCCGCCAACCTGCGCGATGCCACGCGCCTGGACCGCCTGAGCCTCTACGCGATCTACAACACCCTCGGCCTGGGCGTTGAGGGCACTGACATGCCGTCCTTTGCCGACCAATTGGACGACCGTCAACGCTGGGACCTGGCCACCTACATCGCGGGTTTCACCGCCGATCCGGCTGCCGCCAAAAACGAGCAAGCGTTCAACCTTGCCGACCTCGCTCGCCAGACCCCCAATGAAGTGCTGGCAGCAGACGGCCCGACGGTCGCCGCCACCTTCCGTGCCCAGCGCGCGCAACCGCCGCAGGTCAAGCGTGGTCCGGCGCAGTTGCTCGACTACACCGCCGCCACCCTGGACAAGAGCCTCATCGCGTTCCGCAACGGTGACCACGAGCAGGCGTATGACCTGTCGGTAGCGGCTTACCTGGAGGGCTTCGAGCTGGTGGAAAGCTCCCTGGATAACGTCGACGCCAACGTACGCAAGGACACCGAGAAGGCGTTGATGGCCTATCGACAGTCTCTGCAGGATGGTTTGCCGATCGAGCAGGTGCAGCAGCGCCTGGATGTGGCCAAGGGCAAACTCACCGAGTCTGCCGGCCTGTTGGGCGGTGATGGCCTGAGCTGGTCTCTGAGTTACATCTCGGGTTTGCTGATCCTGCTGCGCGAAGGTCTGGAGGCGATCCTGGTACTGGCGGCGATCCTCGCCTTCCTGCGTAACACCGGCCAGCAATCGGCAGTGCGCAGTGTCAACGTAGGTTGGGGCCTGGCGCTGTTGGCCGGGCTGGGCACTTGGGCATTGGCGGCGTATGTGATTGACGTGAGCGGCGCCCAGCGCGAATTGCTTGAGGGCTGCACCGCATTGTTCGCCAGTGTGATGGTGTTGTGGCTGGGCGTGTGGATGCATGACCGCCGCCACGCGGCAGCCTGGCAGGATTACATCAAGAGTAGCCTGGTGGGCGGCGGTGGGCGGTTTGGGTTTGCCGTGCTGGCGTTCTTCTCGGTCTATCGCGAGCTGTTCGAAGTGATCCTGTTCTACGAAACCTTGTGGCTGCAAGCTGGCCCGGCAGGGCACAACGCCGTGTTGGCCGGTGGCGCCACGGCGCTGGTGCTGCTGGTGGGCCTGGCCTGGGTGATCTTGCGCGGCTCGGCGAAACTGCCATTGGCGCTGTTTTTCGGCATCAACGCCGCGCTGTTGTGCGCACTGTCGGTGGTATTCGCCGGGCACGGTGTGAAGGCTTTGCAGGAAGCCGGTATCTTCGGCACCCGGCCGGTGGCGTTTTTTGACTTCGACTGGCTGGGCATTCATGCCGATGCTTACTCGCTGAGTGCACAGGCCGTGGCGATTCTGGCGATTATGGTGCTGTATGGCCGTAGTCGCCTGGCCGAAAAACGCCGAGCCGTCACCTTGTAGTGAGCGGGCTTGCCCCGCGCTGGGGGGCGAAGCCGCCCCAAACCCAGCCACCGCGTTTTAGCTGAGTCACCGCGATGGCTGGATTAGGGCGGCTATGCCGCCCAGCGCGGGGCAAGCCCGCTCACTACAAGGGGTGTTCGTTCTCGTGGGTCAGTTCCAAGACGCGATCCACGAGCTTGTTGATGCCTGAAGCGACCTCGCTGATGCGTTTGCCAAGCATATAGGCCGGCGTGCTCACCAGCTTGCGGGCCTTGTCCTCAACGATATCTTCCACCGCGCATTCCTGGTGGGTGGCGCCCATCTTGTCCAGTGCCGCTGCGGTGTCGGGACAGTTACCGATGGTGCAGGTTACGCCAGGGCCGTAGATTTTTGCGGCCAGGGCAGGGGCGATGCAGATCAGCCCCACGGGTTTGCCGGCCTCTGCAAAAGCTTCCGCCAATGCCAGCAGTTGCGGGTTGACACTGCAACCGGCTCCTTCCACCGCAAAGTTCGACAGGTTTTTTGCCGCGCCAAATCCGCCGGGCACGATCAGCGCGTCAAAGTCGTCGACGCTCGCTTCGCGAATGTCCTTCACTTCACCACGGGCGATGCGCGCCGACTCCACCAGCACATTGCGCGACTCGGGCATTTCCGCGCCGGTGAGGTGGTTGATCACATGCAATTGCGCGACATCCGGGGCAAAGCATTGAACCTGGGCGCCACGCTGATCGAGGCGCAGCAGGGTGATCACGCTTTCGTGGATCTCTGCGCCGTCGTATACGCCACAGCCCGAAAGGATCACTGCAATCTTTTTGCTCATGAGTACTTCTCCCTATTTCGTGGCGTTAAATGTCTACTAATTTGTCACCTGTTGCCAATGGGATCTCCTGCCGCTACACCTAACCTTGATGTAACAAAAATACATCGGACTAGCCCATGGACTTCGTGCCTTACGCGGTACCGTTTTTCATCGCCTTGATCGTGATCGAGCTGCTCGCCGACCGCTGGCGTGGCGCACGCAACTATCGGGTGGCGGACGCCATCAACAGTCTCAGCACCGGCGTGTTATCGACCACTACGGGGCTCCTGACCAAAGGCGTGGGGCTGTTGACGTACGCCTTCGCTCTCAAGCACCTGGCGTTGATCGAACTGTCGGCCCACAGCGTGTGGACCTGGGTGTTCGCCTTCGTGTTCTACGACTTCTGTTACTACTGGCTCCATCGCATGGGGCATGAGCGCAATATCCTGTGGGCCGCGCACTCGGTGCATCATCAAAGCGAGGACTACAACCTCACCACCGCACTGCGTCAGACCAGCACCGGCTTTCTGTTGAGCTGGATCTTCTATCTGCCCCTGGCCGTGCTCGGGGTGCCGCTGGTGGTGTTTATCAGTGTGGCGTCGCTCAACCTGCTGTACCAATTCTGGGTGCACACCCGTCATGTGCCCAAGCTTGGCTGGTTCGAGTGGTTCTTCGTGACGCCCTCCAATCACCGCGCCCACCATGCACAGAACGCGCTTTACATGGATCGCAATTACGGCGGCGTGTTCATTATTTGGGACCGGCTGTTCGGCTCGTTCCAGGAAGAGGACGATAACGAGCCGGTGATCTTTGGCGTCACCACGCCCCTGGCCAGTTGGAACCCGCTCTGGGCCAACCTGCAGTTTTATGCACAGCTGTGGAACGATGCGCGGCGCACCGAGCGCTGGTGGGACAAGCTGCGCATCTGGTTCATGCGCACCGGCTGGCGCCCGGCGGATGTAAAGGCCAAGTATCCAATGGCCAAACATGACCTGAGCCAGTTCCGCAAATTCGAAGTGCCGTTGGATACGCGACAGCAGGTTTATATCGCCCTGCAATTTGCCGCGTATGTCGGGTTTGGCAGTTATCTGATGAATTTCGGCGAGGGGTTGCCCACGGCCGCGTTGATACTGGGCTGGAGTGCCATGGCGCTGGGGCTGTTTACCTTGGGCGTGGCCCTTGAGAATCGCCCGTGGGCACTGAAGGCCGAACTCTTGCGGCTGGTGTTGAATGTGCCGCTGGTATGGCTGGCGCCGCTGGTCGGGCTATGGCCGGCCAGCCATCTGGGCTGGCTGGGCCTGTTGAGCTACAGCCTGCTCAGCGTGATTGGCCTCTACTGCTGCAGAAGCCAGGTTACTCGACTGGTGTCTTAGGGGGGGCGACAGGGACCGGCTCGGCTGCCAGTCGGGCCTTGGCCTCGGCGCAGGCCTCGCGGGCGATGCGGGCGTTTTTGATCCGACGACGCAGCCACAGGCCGAAGCCCAGTGCCAGCAACGCGCCCAATACCCACAGCTCGTACTTCTTGATGCTGCCCAGCATGCCTTCCAACACTGCGCCGAAGTGGTACGCCGCAGCGCCCAGGGCCACCGCCCACACAGCGGCGCCAATACCGTTGAGGATCAGGTAGCGCAACGGCGGGTAGCCGGAAAGGCCAATCGCCACGGGCATTACCGTGCGCAACCCGTAGACGAAGCGGAAACTCAGCACCCAGATATCCGGATGTTTGCGGATATGTTCCAGGGCCTTGTCGCCCATCAATTGCCAGCGCGGTTTGCGCGCCAGCAGCTTGCGACCGTGTTTGCGGCCCATGTAGTACCAAAGCTGGTCACCGGCGTAGCTGCCGAAAAAGGCAACGACGACCACCAGGTTGATATCCATGTAGCCACGGAAAGCCAGGAAGCCTGCGAGGACCAGAATGGTCTCGCCTTCGAAAAAGGTGCCCAGGAAGAGCGCAAAGTAGCCGAAGTCATGCAGAAATTGTTGAAGCATGGTCTGGGGATGCTGGCGAAATGAACGCGCAGCCTACGCCTTCGCGAACATTCATGAAAGTATCGAGATGTGTCACGAAGTGAACAAATCCTACATAAACGACGAATGCGACTACAGGTCGCATCGATAAGCACAACTGTCATTCCTTCGTCATAATGGCCGCTTATAACTGCAACGCTCGCCCGTAAACGCGGGCTCAGGAGTCTGTCGTGAGCTTTACCCCTGCCCATCGCCTGTTTCCCGCCACCCGTCTGCGTCGCAATCGTCGTGATGATTTTTCCCGCCGTCTGGTGCGTGAAAATGTACTGACTACGAATGATCTGATCTTGCCGGTCTTTGTGCTGGACGGGGAAAATCGCCGGGAAACGGTGGCCTCGATGCCGGGTGTGGAGCGCTTGACCATTGATTTGCTGCTTGAAGAAGCGGCCGGTTGGGTTGAATTGGGGATCCCGGCGTTGGCGCTGTTCCCCGTGACCCCACCTGAACTCAAGTCGCTGGATGCTGCGCAAGCCTGGAACCCCGACGGGATCGCCCAGCGCGCTACCCGCGCCCTGCGTGAACGGTTCCCGGAGTTGGGGGTGATCACCGACGTGGCCCTGGACCCGTTCACCACCCACGGGCAGGATGGCATTCTTGACGAAGACGGCTATGTTCAGAACGACATCACTGTCGATGCGCTGGTCAAACAGGCACTGTCCCACGCTGCGGCAGGTGCCCAGGTCGTTGCGCCCTCGGACATGATGGATGGCCGCATCCAGGCGATTCGCGAAGCCCTGGAACTGGCCGGCCACGTCAATGTGCGGATCATGGCCTATTCGGCCAAGTACGCCAGTGCCTATTACGGCCCATTCCGCGATGCGGTGGGTTCGGCGCTGAACCTGGGCAAGGCCAACAAGGCTTCGTACCAGATGGACCCGGCCAACAGCCATGAAGCCCTGCACGAAGTGGCGGCCGACCTGGCCGAAGGCGCCGACATGGTCATGGTCAAGCCAGGGATGCCTTACCTGGACATCCTTTACCGGGTCAAAGAGGAATTCAAGGTGCCGACCTTTGTCTATCAGGTCAGCGGTGAATACGCCATGCACATGGCCGCGATCCAGAATGGTTGGTTGAGTGAAGGGGTGATCCTCGAATCCCTGACAGCCTTTAAACGTGCCGGCGCCGATGGCATTCTGACCTACTTCGCCGCCCGCGCTGCCCAATTGCTTAGAGAGCAACAATAGCCCTCACAGGAACACTCGATGAATACCGAAGGACTTACAGAAGTTGCCGTAAAAGACGCTCACCCGGTGGTTGAACAAGTCACCGAGACCCCGCCGGAGCTGGAGCCGGCACCGCCTGCCGTGGCGACTGAGCCACCTGTGCCGGCCCCGGTTCCCGTCGTGACCAACCTGGATGACAGCAGCCTGTACATCCACCGCGAGCTGTCGCAACTGCAATTCAACATCCGCGTGCTGGAGCAGGCGCTGGATGAGTCCTACCCGCTGCTGGAGCGGCTCAAGTTCCTGCTGATCTTCTCCAGCAACCTGGACGAGTTCTTCGAGATCCGTGTCGCCGGCCTCAAGAAACAGATCACTTTCGCCCGCGAGCAAGCCGGTGCCGATGGCCTGCAGCCGCATCAGGCCCTGGCCCGCATCAGCGAGCTGGTTCACGGCCAAGTGGATCGCCAGTACGCGATCCTCAATGACATCCTGTTGCCGGAACTGGAGAAGCATCAGGTCCGTTTTATCCGTCGTCGTCACTGGACCACCAAGATCAAGACCTGGGTGCGCCGCTACTTCCGCGACGAGATTTCACCGATCATCACCCCGATTGGCCTCGACCCGACGCACCCGTTCCCGTTGCTGGTGAACAAAAGCCTGAACTTCATCGTGGAACTCGAAGGCATCGACGCCTTCGGTCGCGACTCGGGCCTGGCGATTATCCCGGCGCCGCGCTTGCTGCCACGGATCATCAAGGTACCGGAAGAGGTCGGTGGGGCTGGCGACAACTATGTATTCCTGTCGTCGATGATCCATGCACACGCCGATGACCTGTTCCAGGGCATGAAGGTCAAGGGCTGCTACCAGTTCCGCCTGACCCGTAACGCCGACCTGGCGCTGGATTCCGAAGACGTCGAAGACTTGGCCCGTGCCCTGCGCGGTGAGCTGTTCTCGCGGCGCTACGGCGATGCGGTGCGCCTGGAAGTGGCCGATACCTGCCCGAAACACCTGTCGGACTATTTGCTCAAGCAGTTCAACCTGGGCGAGACCGAGCTGTATCAGGTCAATGGCCCTGTGAACCTGACGCGCCTGTTCAGCATCACCGGCCTGGACAGCCACCCGGAGCTGCAATACACGCCATTCACCCCGCAGATCCCGAAGCTGCTGCAAAACAGCGAGAACATCTTCAACGTCGTGAGCAAGCAGGACATCCTGCTGCTGCACCCGTTCGAGTCCTTCACCCCGGTGGTCGACCTGCTGCGCCAGGCTGCCAAGGACCCGCATGTGCTCGCTGTGCGCCAGACGCTGTACCGTTCCGGCGCCAACTCGGAAATCGTGGATGCATTGGTCGACGCTGCGCGTAACGGCAAGGAAGTCACCGCGGTGATCGAACTGCGTGCACGCTTTGACGAAGAGTCCAACCTGCAACTGGCCAGCCGCCTGCAAGCGGCCGGTGCGGTGGTGATCTACGGTGTGGTCGGTTTCAAGACCCACGCCAAGATGATGCTGATCCTGCGCCGCGAAGCCGGTGAGATCGTCCGTTATGCCCACTTGGGTACCGGTAACTACCACGCCGGCAACGCGAAGCTCTATACCGACTACAGCCTGCTGACCTCCGACGATGCGTTGTGTGAAGACGTTGGCAAGTTGTTCAGCCAGTTGATCGGCATGGGCAAGACCCTGCGCATGAAGAAGCTGCTGCATGCGCCGTTTACGCTCAAGAAGGGCATGCTCGACATGATTGCCCGCGAGACCCAGTTCGCCCTCGACGGCAAGCCGGCGCACATCATCGCCAAGTTCAACTCGCTGACCGATCCGAAAATCATCCGCGCGCTCTACAAGGCCAGCCAGTCCGGTGTGCGCATCGACCTGGTGGTGCGTGGCATGTGCTGCCTGCGCCCAGGCATTGTGGGGGTGTCGCATAACATCCATGTGCGCTCGATCATCGGTCGTTTCCTGGAGCACACGCGGGTCTTCTACTTCCTCAACGGAGGCGAAGAGCAGATGTTCCTCTCCAGCGCCGACTGGATGGAGCGCAACCTCGATAAGCGTGTAGAGACATGCTTCCCGGTGGAAGGCAAGAAGCTGATCATGCGGGTCAAGAAGGAGCTGGAAAGCTACCTCACCGACAACACGCATAGCTGGAGCCTGCAATCGGACGGCCGCTACGTGCGCAACACGCCAACCGGCAACCAGAACCCGCGCAGTGCGCAGGCGACGTTGCTGGAGAAGTTGGGTAGCCCGATTCTCACCGTGAACTAAAAAGTGTGGGAGGGGGCAAGCCCCCTCCCACAATTTGTTTTGTTCTTTGGGTCAGCGCACGTTCAGGCTGAACCCCACCCGCGTCAGCCACTCCGCTTCCTGGGCGAAATCCGCCTGGGTCAACTGGTTTTCATCCAGCCAGCCTTTGGGGAATACCACGTCGAGGCTGTCGCCGTTGGCCCTCAGGGTCACTTGAGGCATTTCCTGGGTGCCACGGATGTGGTGGAACAGGATCGCAAAGCGCAGCAGCGCACACAGGCGTATCAGCTTGATGCCGTCGTCGCCGAATTCGGCAAACTTGTCCTTGGGAATATTGCGGCGGTGGCCGCGCACCAGGAGGGCGAGCATCTGCTGGTCTTCCCGCGAGAAGCCTGCGAGGTCGGAGTGCTCGATCAGGTAGGCGCCGTGCTTGTGGTAATGATAGTGGGCGATGTCCAGACCCACTTCATGCACCTTGGCGGCCCAGCCGAGCAACTCGCGCCATACGCCGTCTTCCAGGTCCCAATCCGCGGCCACCTGGTCGAACGCATGCAAAGCCTTGCGCTCTACGCGAATCGCTTGTTCCAGGTCGACGTGGTAGCGCTCCATCAGCGAGCTGAGGGTACGCTCACGCACGTCCTCATGGTGATGGCGCCCCAACAGGTCATAGAGCACGCCTTCGCGCAGGGCGCCATCGCAGTGGTCCATGCGTTGCAGTTCGAGGGCGTCGAAGATCGCTTCGAGAATCGCAAGGCCGGCCGGGAAGATGGTGCGACGGTCGGGCTTGATGCCATCGAAGTCGATTTTCTCGGCATCGCCCAGCTTGAACAATTTGCGCTTGAGCCACGCCAGCCCTTCGGCGTTGACCTCGCCGGTGCCATGGCCGCCGGCTTTCAAGGCCAGGCCGATGGCGCGGATGGTGCCGGACGAGCCGATGGCCTCATCCCAGGTCAGGCGGTGCAGGGCGTGCTCGATGCTCATGATCTCCAACCGTGCCGCCGTGTAGGCCTGGGCGTAGCGCGCCGGGGTGATCTTGCCGTCCTTGAAATAACGCTGGGTGTAACTGACGCAACCCATCTGCAGGCTTTCACGCAGCAGTGGTTCGAAGCGCTGGCCGATGATGAACTCGGTACTGCCGCCGCCGATGTCCGCCACCAGGCGTTTGCCCGGAGTGTCGGCCAGGGTGTGGGAAACGCCGAGGTAGATCAGGCGGGCTTCTTCACGGCCGGAGATGACTTCTACCGGGTGCCCGAGGATTTCTTCGGCGCGATGGATGAAGTCGTTGCGGTTACGCGCTTCGCGCAATGCGTTGGTGCCCACGATCCGTACGGAGCCCGGGGGCATTCCGTTGATCAGTTGGGCAAAGCGCTTGAGGCAGTCGAGCCCGCGCTGCATGGATTCTTCATTGAGTTGACGCTCGTCGTCGATCCCGGCAGCCAGCTGTACTTTTTCGCCGAGCCGCTCAAGGATGCGGATTTCGCCGTTCTGGGCCTTGGCCACGACCATGTGAAAGCTGTTGGAGCCCAGGTCGATGGCGGCGATCAGGGACAGATTCTTGGCTTGGGATTGCGGCATGGTTTGGGGTCTCGGTCGATAACCTTGCCATCGTGCCACGATCGACCGCTGGCGCCAACGCGTTGTGCTTCGGGAATTTCTCTGAGGCTGTACGTGAGACTTTTTTGTAGGAAATGTAGGTTGTCTTTCCAGGCTTTTGTAGAGGTGCTTCTGGGGCGGCGTAGGATATTTAACTAGTGTAGGTTTTAAGTCCGATTATGATTTTGCCTACAATCCAGGCGTGCAGTTTTTATTCCTTATGTTAGTTGAACCTACCGTTGGAGGTTGCCACGCTGACAGTTTCTTTTTACCGCTCCCACAATAATTGAGGTGCCGTCTTATTCTTTAGTCAACTATCAAGCGAACAGACTGTCACTCGGCAATTTTGCCGTGGTGTTATTTATTTATGGCTTGTCTTGTAAAGAAAAATAAATACACCTGATAACTTTTTGTGACAGGTTGAATATGAAAAAAATTGTTGGATTGACTCTTGGTATCGCTTGCCTGGCCGCAACCCTCAATGCACAGGCTTCCACTACTGCCGAGCTGATCGTCAGGGGTACGATCAAACCGGCGGCGTGTAACCTCAGCATGACCGGCGGCGGCATTATCAACTACGGCGAAATTCCTTCGGGTCAACTGCTCCCGACGGCATTCAATCCGCTTGCGGAAAGGACTACCCCGCTGACCGTCAGTTGCGGTACCACGCCCGCCAAGTTCGGGCTGAAATTTGTCGACCTGCAGGCCGGCAGCAAGGTGCCTGGCATCCTGAATGCGCTTGGCGCGGGCTATACCGAGACGCATAACTTTGGCCTGGGCCTTGTGTCTGGCCGCAAGACCGGCGGTTTTGCCGTCACCCTGAAGGATCTCAGGGCTTCGGCCGTTGTGCTCAACCCCATCATGCGTATCGGCGCCGGTGCCTGGCAGAACAGTGACGGAAAAGTCGCGCAGTCGCCTACCCAATACTCCTGGCGATCCGGCGTTACTGCCGTTCCCGCTCCGGTCGCACAACTGACCGGGACTATCGCTGTCAGGGCGGTGATCAATAAAGGCCAGGATCTGGACCTGAGTCGCGACATTACCCTGGATGGGCGCGCGACACTTGAACTGAGCTACATCTAAGCGACTGGAATACAGCCGATCAGGAAACTGACTCGTTTCTTGTCGGCTGTTTCTAAGTGGATTTCAGTTTATCAATTGTCACTTCCCTGTCGTGGAGCGTACTGAGTGCCCAGTCTTTCAGTAGTAAGTCATTCGTGGTTGTTATATGCAGGGTTGTTCTTGTGTTTTATCGGCGTTGCAACTGCGGACGGTATGTTGCCGGAAACTACAGTGGTTGTGCTTTATGAAGCGCAGGGCGAAGCCACCATCAATATAAAAAATACCGATGCGACGCCGGCGCTGCTGCATTCGGTCATTGAAAACATACCGGAAGATCCTGAGCCGCTATTGATTGTTACACCGCCCATTACGCGTGTGGAGGCCGGTGAGACTCAGTTGGTGCGTTTCATCAGTACCCTTGAGGCGCCACTCCAGGCCCAGCGGCTGAAGCGAGTGACCTTCGAGGGGATTCCCCAGGCACGTGCGGCGGGTGGTGCGACCATTGGTATCACCCTGCGGCAGAATTTACCGCTGATCCTGCATCCGCGAGACCTGCCGGTACATCAAACTCCTTGGGAACTGCTGAAGTGGGTACAGGCGGGGGAGCGCCTCACCGTTCACAACGACAGCCTTTATGTGGTGCGCCTTGCGCCGGAGGTGCAATTGCTGCCACGAAGGTCTGCGGCTACTTTGCCACGGACCTACATTTTGCCGGGTGAAACCCTGACGGTGAGGGTTGACGGCGGGCTAGAGGGCTTGACTGAGGTCGAGATTCAACCGGCCACGGTCTATGGGTTTTCGGCGGACAGCTATCGGGCCCTTATCAATGTCAGTGGGGTTGATTGACCCATGACATCGAGTAACAGACTTGTCGCATCGTTATGGCCCAGGCGACCCAGCCTGTTTGTGGGGGTTGCGACGCTATGGAGCTTGCCCGGCCTCGTCCCCGCACTGGAGCTGGGGGAAGGTTTCGACTTGGCGGCGCTGACCACGCACGGTATTGATCCGAAGGTTTCCGACTACTTTCGCAGTGCCGCGCGTTTTCGCGAAGGTGTGCATGTGGTGGGATTGCGGATCAATGGAAACCCGCTTGGGTTGGTGGATGCGCAGTTCGACGCACAAGGGCAGCTGTGTTTTACCCCGGGCTTGCTGGATAAAGCAGGCTTGGTGAAGCCCGCCGGTCTTGTCCGTGAAGGCGACGCCTCGAGTGCGGCCTGCCATGATTTCCTTGGCGCCTTCCCGACGACGATGGTACGGCTTCGGCCCGGCAGCAATGAAGTGGCGCTGGTGGTACCCACTCAATCACTGCGTGAGCCGCAATGGGAAGCCGCAGACTTTTCCCGAGGCGGCGCCGCGGCGTTGTTCAACTATGACGTGCAGGGGTTTGACAGCCGCTCGCGCAGCGGGCCGAGCCGATTCGTTTCGGCCTATACCGAGGCAGGTTTCAACTTGGGCGATTGGATTGTTCGCAGTCGTCAATTCTAAGTATCCGACAACGGGAACGCCCGAACCGAGCATCTCTATGCTTACGCCCAGCGGGACATCGCTGCACTGCAGTCGACTTTCCAGGCCGGCCAGATTTCCACGAATAACCCGCTGTTTGGCGGTATCCAGTTATCGGGTGTGCAGTTTTCTCCTGATGGCCAGTCGCGAGCGCCGGCAGGCAGCAACAACGCCGTGGTGGAGGGGCTGGCCCAAAGCCAATCGCGAATTGAGGTGCGTCAGTCGGGCGTCTTGATCCACAGCACGCTGGTGCCTGAAGGGCCTTTCAGGCTTACGGGCTTGCCTCTGCTCAACGGTACCAGCGACCTGGAGGTCAGCGTCATCGATGTGCGTGGCGCCAAGCGCAACTTCGTGGTGCCCGCGGCCTCTTTCGCGGGAGCTGCCCCGGCTGCGCCCGGTTACTATTTTTCCCTCGGCAAGATACGGGATAACACGCTGGATGAGGCGCCATCGCCCGTCGTCGCCATGGGCAGTGGCACTTGGGGTTTGGGGCGCGATTCGTCAGCCGGGTTCGGTGTGTTGGGCACCGCTGAATACGGGGCGGCCGGCGGTACGCTGAGCAGTGTATTTTTCCAGCGGGTTTCCGTCGGGGCACGTCATAACCTGTCCCGGGACAGTCGCAACGCGGTATCCGGCTCGCGCAGCAGCGTCACCGTAAGCAGCCCGGTGGCCGCCAACGTTGATCTCAACCTCAGTTCGACCCAGCAGACCCGGGGTTACCGCGAGGTCGTTGAAGCGGGCCGCCGAACCACGGCCGATGAGCTGGGGTCGCGCTTCAAGCATCAGTACACGGCGGGTGTGAGCTGGGTTGAACCTACGTTGGGAGTGTTCTCCCTGGGCTATACCCGCAGTGCTCAATTTGACGGGCAAACCGCCGAGCATGTGTTTGCTGCCTGGAACAAGTCGTTCCGCTACGCCGATGTGGCGTTGGTCGCTGATTCACAGGTGGGTGGCTCTCAGTCCCGCCATGACGCCGGGCGCGATGACCGCCGCCGTGAGCGTGACCTGGACAATGACTTGTCCGTGCGACTGCAGGTCAGCATGCCCCTGGGTGGCGAGCGCCGTGTAAACAGTTACGTCAGCCGGCGTGGGAATCAGGCCCGTGCCGGCACTGCGTTCAGTGAGCGGGTCAATGACTACGTGCGTTACGAGGTGGGCACCGAGCGTGACCTCAGTAATCGGGAGCAGTCGGTTCGTGGCCAGGTGGACCTGACGCCCCGTTATACCCGACTCGGTCTGGGTGTCAGCCGAGATGCCCAGGGCAGTAGCTATACAGGGCAGTTGCAAGGAGGCGTCGTGGCCCACGCCGGCGGGCTGACATTCTCGCCTTACACCGTGCAGGACACGTTTGGGATCGCCTCGGTGGGCGACATCGGCGCTGCAAGAATCGACACCCCGCAGGGGCCGGTGTGGACCGATTTCAAAGGGCAGGCGGTGATCCCTGGCTTGCCCGCGTACACCAGCAGCCGTCTTGAAGTTCAGACCCGGTCCTTGCCCAAGCGTGTTGACTTGAAGAACGGCACCCAGGTGCTCGCGGCCGGGCGAGGGTCGGTCAATACCGTGGCGTTCGAGGTGGTCAAAGTGCGCCGCGTCCTGCTGACTGCCAGTGACTCACAAGGTCGACCTCTGCCCCAGGGGGCTGCGGTCTTCGACAAGCACAATCGTTTTCTGACCAGTGTGGTGGGAGAGGGCATGATTTTCCTGAACGACCTTAACGACGCGCAAGATTTGCGGGTTTCCTTGTCGGACTCTTCCTCGTGTGTGTTGGACCTTGCCGTAAATGCCCAGCCCGACAATGGCAAGTTCTACGAGACAGCCTCGGCGGTGTGCCATGGCCGTTAAGCTGAAATGCATGGGGCTTGCACTGTTCTGCACGGTATCGGTGGCCCAGGGCGTTCGAGCAGAAAACTGTCGGCTCTCGCTGAGCCAGTCGCGCATCGACTATGGCGTTGTTCACCGCGAGGCGTTGCGCGAAAGCCCGACGGTGACGCTCGGTTCGCGCACGCTGCACTTGAGCGTGCTGTGTGCAGAGCCTTCGGCCATCGCGTTGCGATTCATTGGCGCGGCAGATGGGCGAGGTTTCCGGTTCGGGCAACAGGGGCGCCTGCGGCTGAGTCTCAAGCATGCCCTGATGGATGGGCGCGCCGTCGATTGGGGGCTGGCACACCTGCCCGGTGAGGCCACTCGCGGGCAGTTGTTACCGGGCCAGGTCCTGATGGCACGAGCATTGGGCAAAAGGCTGACGGCCCAGGTCGATGTCGACACTGACCTGCCTGCCGATGCCTTTGAGGTGCGCTATCAGACGGTACTGGAAAGCCAGGGCAATTTCGAACTGGTCAGTCCGGCTGTTCCACTGAACCGATGAAATTGGCGAACTCCGGGGTTTGCGGGTTGGCAAACAACACCTTGGGATCGCCCACTTCATGCACCTTGCCCTGGTGCATGAACACCAGCTTGTCGCCGACTTCCCGGGCAAAGCGCATTTCGTGGGTCACCATGATCAAGGTCATGCCGTCCTTGGCCAGTTGGCGCACGACGCTGAGTACTTCATTGACCAGCTCCGGGTCGAGGGCCGAGGTTATCTCGTCACACAGCAACACTTTGGGCGACATGGCCAGGGCACGGGCAATCGCTACACGCTGTTGTTGGCCGCCAGAGAGGCGATCGGGGAATGCGTCGAATTTTTCCCCAAGGCCGACCCGCTCCAGCATCTGGCGGGCCAGTTGTGCCGCCTTGGCCTTGGGCACTTTCTGCACCACCTGGGGGGCCAGCATCACATTCTCACCGACCGTCAGGTGCGGGAACAGGTTGAATTGCTGGAACACCATGCCGACTTTCTGTCGCAGGCTGCGCAGGTCGGCGCGGGCGGCGTCGAGATATTCGCCATCGACTTCGATCACGCCATCGTTAATGGACTCCAGACCATTGAGGGTGCGCAGCAGGGTGGATTTACCCGAGCCGCTGCGGCCGATGATGGCTACCACTTGGCCTTCATCCACCGTCAGGTCGATGCCCTTGAGTACATGATGGTCGCCGTAATACTTATGCAGGGCGGAAATTCTAAGCAGAGGCATGCAGTCTCCTTTCCAGGTAGCGCGCACTGAGGGACAAGGGGTAGCAGAGCAAAAAGTAACCAAGGGCCACCAGGCCATAGACCATGAAGGGCTCGAAGGTGGCGTTGGCGAGCATGCCGCCGGTCTTGGTCAATTCGGTGAAGCCGATGATCGAAGTCACGGCGGTGCCTTTGACCACTTGCACCGAGAAACCCACGGTGGGGGCCACTGCAATGCGCAGGGCCTGGGGCAGAATGACGTAGCGCAGTTGTTCAAGCGGGTTCAGCGCCAGGCTGGCCGACGCTTCCCACTGCCCATGGGCGATGGAGTCGACGCAGCCGCGCCAGATTTCAGCGAGGTAGGCGCTGGTGAACAGGGTCAGGGCAATCGCCGCCGCCAGCCACGGTGAGATATCCACCCCGAGCAGGGCGATGCCGAAAAACACCAGGAACAGTTGCATCAGCAGCGGCGTGCCCTGAAACAGTTCGATGTAGGTACGGGCGACATTGCGCGGGAAGGCCTTGCGGCTGATACGCATCGTCATGACCAGCAGGCCGATCACGCCGCCGCCGATGAATGCCACCAGCGACAATATCAAGGTCCACTGCAGGCCGGTGGCCAGGTTGCGCACGATATCCCAGAAGGAAAAATCACTCATCGGCTGTTCCTCATCACAAATCGGCGACCGATCCAGTTGAGCAACTGACGAATCATCAGTGCCATGCACAGGTAGACCAAGGTGGTCAGGGCATAGGTTTCAAAGGCTCGGAAGTTGCGCGACTGGATAAAGTTGGCGGCAAAGCTGAGTTCCTCGGTGGCGATCTGCGAACACACCGCCGAACCGAGCATCACGATAATGATCTGGCTACTCAGGGCCGGCCAGACTTTGCCCAGCGCCGGCAGCAATACCACGTGGCGAAACGCTTCGAAGCGCGTCATTGCCAGCGCGGCGGCGGCTTCCAGTTGCCCGCGAGGGATGGCCTGGATACCGGCGCGGATGATCTCGGTTGAGTAAGCGCCCAGGTTGATCACCATTGCCAGCACGGCGGCTTGCCACTCGGTGATTTTCAGCCCCAGGGACGGCAGGCCGAAAAAGATGAAAAACAACTGCACCAGGAACGGCGTGTTGCGGATCAACTCGACATACACACCGAACAGCCAGGCAAATGGCTGAATCTTCCACGCCCGCACCACGGCACCGACTGTGCCCAGGGCCACCCCCAGGATTGCGCCGATGGCTGTCAGCTCAAGGGTGAACAAGGCGCCACGCAATAGCAGATCGGTATTGGCCAGTACCGGCACAAAGTCGAATTGATAGGCCATGGATCAGCTCCGCTTCAGAGATCGGCAGGCAACGGCTCTTTGAGCCATTGCATCGCGTTCTTTTCCAGGCTGCCGTCAGCCTTGGCCGCGACCAGAATCTGATTGACCTTCTCCAGCAGGGCCGGCTCGTTTTTGTTCACCCCCACATACACCGGCGAGTCCTTGAGTTTCACCTTCAGCGCCGGTACGCGTTTCGGGTTGCGCTCGCTGATTGCCACCATCACCACGTTGCCGCTGGCGATCAGATCGACCTGGCCGGCAAGGTAAGCAGCGATGGTCGAGTTGTTGTCTTCGAAGCGTTTGATGGTGGCTTCCTTGGGCGCCACGGCGGTCAGCTCGATGTCTTCAATGGCGCCGCGGGTCACGCTGATGGTCTTGCCCTTGAGGTCGTCGGTGGTGCTGATGGGTGCGTCAGGCGGGCCGAACACGGCCAGGTAGAACGGCGCGTAGGCCTTGGAGAAATCGATGACTTTTTCTCGCTCGGGGTTCTTGCCCAGGCTGGAAATCACCAGGTCGACCTTGCCGGTGGTGAGAAACGGGATGCGGTTGGTGCTGTTGACCGGGGTCAGCTCCAGCTTGACCTTGAGCTGGTCGGCCACCAGCTTGGCGGTATCAATGTCCAGGCCGCGAGGCTTCATATCGGGGCCGACCGAGCCGAAGGGGGGGAAATCCTGGGGTACGGCGACCTTGAGGGTGCCGCGGGCAACGATATCGTCCAGACCGTTGGCCTGGGCGGGTGCCTGGCCCAGCATCAGGCTGGCAAACAAGGCAGTGAGCAGGGCGCTGTAGCGCTTGGTCATGGCAACTCTCCGGAAGATACGGGGGAATGTTCTGTCTGGAGCTATTGCACGGCCCATGCCATGACACTGCCAATGCTCTGGAACGCTGGAGTTTGTTGAGTCTTGTGGTCTTACTGGTCTGAACAGTCGGCTGGCGTTTCGCACCCTTTTCGAGCGCTGCCAAAACCGCGCGAGCCCCTTTGGGGCGTGGCTTGCCGAGGGCTGCGAATAGCTTTACAACTAGCTGCTCAGCTCTCTGGAACCTTGAGTCTTCTATGAATTCCATCGCCCAAGCCGTACCGGAAGCGGCCCTGCAGGCCATCCGTAAACTGATCAAGGAGCAGGGCTTCGCCGCCGGTGATGCGCTGCCGTCCCAACGCGACCTGGCGGTGCAGTTGGGCGTGAGCCGAGCCTCGTTGCGTGAGGCGTTGTCATCCTTGAGTGCCTTGGGCGTGGTCAGTGTGCAGCCAGGTAAAGGCGTGTTCGTTCAAGAGGTACAGGAGACCCCGGGGTTTGCCTGGCCCTTCGCCGCCCAGGCCACGCCGTTGGATATCTTCCAATTGCGCTATGCCCTTGAAGGGTTTGCCGCGGGGTTGGCGGCGGTCATGTTGACGATTGATGAACTGGACACGTTGGAAGATAACCTTGAGGCGATGCGCAAGGTGCTCAAGGCGGGAGACTTTGAAGCCGCCGCCCGGCTGGACTTCGAATTCCATCAACGTATCTTGCTGGCCAGTGGTAATCAGGCGATGGTGAGCATCCTGAGCGCCAGCGCCGACGTGTTCCTGGAAAGCCAGAAACTACCGTTCATCCGGCCGGAGCGTGCCATGGAAACCTGGCAGGAGCACCGCAGGATCCTGCGTGCCCTGGCGCGGCGCGCCAGTGCGGCGGCGCAGAAAAGCATGCAGGAGCACGTGCGCAACGCGGCGTTGCGTACCGGTATCGCCTTCGTCACCCCGGTAGCGCCGTGAGTTGGGCTATACCCAAACTCATGCGCCGTCATAGGAAGACTCAATCAGAGGCGGCTTCCTGAACGGGGGAAGGGCGGCTATGATGGGCAACGTTTTTTTTGCTTACAATCCGGAGACATCCATGAGCAACGATCTTATCAAGCACGTCACCGACGCGACCTTTGAGGCCGAAGTACTCAAGGCTCAAGGCCCGGTGCTGGTTGACTACTGGGCTGAATGGTGCGGCCCTTGCAAAATGATCGCTCCGGTCCTGGACGACATTGCAACCACTTACGAAGGCAAGTTGACCATTGCCAAGCTGAACATCGACGACAACCAGGAAACCCCGGCCAAGCATGGCGTACGTGGTATCCCGACCCTGATGCTGTTCAAGGACGGTGAGGTTGCGGCTACTAAAGTGGGCGCGCTGTCGAAGTCCCAGTTGCAAGCTTTCCTCGACGCAAACATCTAAGCGTCGTGAAAAAAGCCCCGCAAATCGCGGGGCTTTTTCGTTAAACAGGGCTAGACGCTCCGAAACTCAGGTGGTACATTCGGCCCCGCACTGGTTTCTCCACTGCCCCCTGCAAGCCGTCGCCGACGCATTCCTTTTCGATTAGTACGCGATCCTGTCGCCTTCTCTGCGGCGCGGCCTCATTAAGCCAAAAGCTTAATTTCCCCCCTCCATAAATGATTACGTCATTCCTATATGAATCTGACTGAACTCAAGCAAAAGCCGATTACCGAACTGCTCGAATTGGCCGAACAGATGGGCATAGAAAATATGGCCCGTTCGCGCAAGCAGGACGTGATTTTCTCCCTGCTGAAAAAGCACGCGAAAAGCGGCGAGGAAATCTCCGGTGATGGCGTGCTGGAGATTCTCCAGGACGGCTTCGGCTTCCTCCGCTCTGCAGACGCTTCCTATCTCGCCGGCCCTGACGATATTTATGTCTCGCCGAGCCAGATCCGTCGCTTCAACTTGCGTACCGGTGACACCATCGTTGGCAAGATCCGTCCTCCGAAGGAAGGCGAGCGTTATTTCGCCCTGCTCAAGGTCGACACGATCAACTTCGATCGTCCCGAGAACGCGAAAAACAAGATTCTCTTCGAGAACCTGACCCCGCTGTTCCCGACTGTGCGCATGAAGATGGAGGCCGGTAACGGCTCCACCGAAGACTTGACCGGTCGTGTAATCGACCTGTGCGCCCCGATCGGCAAAGGCCAGCGTGGTCTGATCGTCGCACCGCCGAAGGCCGGTAAGACCATCATGCTGCAGAACATTGCAGCGAACATCGCACGTAACAATCCTGAAGTTCACCTGATCGTGCTGTTGATCGATGAGCGTCCGGAAGAAGTGACTGAAATGCAGCGCACCGTGCGCGGCGAAGTGGTCGCCTCGACGTTCGATGAGCCGCCAACCCGCCACGTGCAGGTTGCCGAAATGGTGATCGAGAAGGCCAAGCGCCTGGTTGAACACAAGAAAGACGTGGTGATCCTGCTCGACTCCATCACCCGTCTGGCCCGTGCCTACAACACTGTGATCCCAAGCTCCGGCAAAGTATTGACCGGTGGTGTCGATGCCCACGCCCTGGAGAAACCGAAACGTTTCTTCGGCGCTGCGCGGAACATCGAAGAAGGCGGCTCGCTGACCATTATCGCCACCGCGCTGGTTGAAACCGGCTCGAAGATGGACGAAGTGATCTACGAAGAGTTCAAGGGTACCGGCAACATGGAACTGCCCCTGGACCGTCGTATTGCCGAGAAACGTGTGTTCCCGGCGATCAACATCAACCGTTCCGGCACCCGCCGTGAAGAGTTGCTGACCGCCGACGACGAACTGCAACGCATGTGGATTCTGCGCAAGTTGCTGCACCCGATGGACGAAGTCGCCGCCATCGAGTTCCTGGTCGACAAGCTGAAAACCACCAAGACCAACGACGAGTTCTTCTTGTCGATGAAGCGTAAGTAATACGACGTTTCAGGTCTGAAAGAATGGCGCCCCCAGGGGCGCCTTTTTTTTATCGAGAAAGGGAGCTTTTCATCGTGAACGTGTCAGTTAAGAAACAAAAAAATCTCTTTCATTGTTAATCTTTGTACTTTTTACCTGACTGGCTCACTGATTTATGACCACCCTTGCTTATCGACGAGACATTGACGGGTTACGTGCCATCGCAGTGCTTGCGGTCGTGCTGTTTCATTTCGGCGTGCCGGGCTTCACTGGCGGCTTTGTCGGCGTTGATGTTTTCTTTGTGATTTCCGGTTATCTGATCACTACGATCATTTGGCGCGAGCGTGAAGCCGGGCGTTTCAGCTTTGTGGATTTTTGGGCCCGGCGCGCCCGACGTATCCTGCCGGCGCTGTGCGTGATGATGCTGACGGCAGTGGTTGTGGGCTGGTTCCTGCTGGCGCCCAAGGACTACGAGGAACTGGGGCGTTCGATTCACAACCAGGTAATTTTCATCTCAAACCTGTTTTTCATGCGCCAGGATGGCTACTTCGATGTAGCGTCCGATATGAAGCCCATGCTGCATACGTGGTCGCTGTCGGTTGAAGAACAGTTCTACATTGTTTTTCCGCTGTTACTGACGTTGCTCTCGAGTCAGGTAAAGCGCTGGCGCATGGCTTTGTTGGTCCTGGCGCTGGCGTCCTTTGCCGCCTGTGTCTGGACACTGCCCCGTTATCCACAAAAAGCTTTTTACCTGCTGCCCATGCGGGCCTGGGAGCTGCTGGCCGGATCCCTGCTGGCGGTGATGCCGCTGCGGGCATATCGAGCAAGCCCAATATTGGCTCAAGGTATCAGTCTTGCCAGCCTGGCCCTGATCCTGGTGGCGGTGTTCGGTTATGACGCAACCACTGATTTTCCGGGGGCTGCCGCGCTGTTGCCGGTATTGGGCGTGGTCGGGCTGATCTGGGCCAACGGCCAGCAAGTCACACTGGTCGGGCAATTGCTGGGCAGCCGGGTGATGGTGGGTATAGGGCTGATCTCCTACTCGTGGTACCTGTGGCATTGGCCTGTGCTGGTCTATGGCAAATACGCCAGCCTTGATGGTCTGGCGGCATGGGAACTTGGCGGGTTGCTGGGTTTGAGTATGGTCTTGGGTTACATGTCCTGGCGTTTCGTCGAGGCGCCGTTTCGTGAGAAGCGGCTGTTGGCGGGGCGGCGCTCAATTCTGGTTGCGGCGGTTATCGGGCTGGTCGGCCTGGGGCTTGTCGGCAAAAGCATGACCTGGACAGACGGCGCGCCTTGGCGGCTATCGCCGCAGGCGTTGCAGTTCGCCCAGGCGCGGGTCTGGAGCCCTAAACTGATGAATTGCCTGTCGGATGACAAGAAAAACGATCATCGAGAGCTATGTCATTTTGGCCCGGACTCCACCAGCCGTGTTCTGGTCTGGGGCGACAGTCATGCTTCGGCCTTGATTCCCGCACTCAAGGATGGCGCAAGCAGGTACGGCTTGAGCATTACCCAGGCCGGGTATTCTGGTTGTACGCCGTTCTACCGCAAGGAAAGCACACCGGGATGCCAGGCGTTCAATCAGCGCGTCGCCGAAGTGCTGGAGCAGGGGGCGTTCAGTGACGTGGTTCTGGCCGCGCGCTGGAGCCTCTATGTCTATGGCGAACACTCCGGTGATACCGGCGCCTCGATTCACGACCCGGCGACCGGCAAGTATGACCGTGCTGTCGCCGAGCAGCTTTTTGCCGCTGCTGTGCGTGCGCAAGTCCAGCGGCTGCGCGCCGGCGGCCATCGGGTGTGGTTGGTCAAAGAGGTGCCGCTGCTGCCCTTCAGCGCGCCTTATCGTCTGAGTCGCCTGGCAATGCTGGGGCGACCGACGGATAGAGAAGGCATGCCCGTCGCGGATCACCTCCAGCGTCAAGCCTATATCAATGATGTGTTCGAGCAGCTTGCCAAGGCGGACTCCGGTGTCATGTTGCTGGACCCGGCCTCCAGGCTGTGCGACGCCGGGGGATGGTGCGGCGTCGAACTTGAGGGGCATTCATTGTACACCGACGACAATCACCTCTCGGATGTGGGCGCGCGGTTTGTCGAGGCATTCCTCGAACCCTTGTTCAACGCGTCGCACGCCTCTGCCGTGACGGATAATGGCGTGCAATAAGCTGCCAGCCGCCCTCAGAGCAGGTAGGATGTACGCCTATTTTACGGGTGGCATGGTTAATGAAATTCAAGGATCTTCGGGATTTCGTGCAGCAACTTGAGCAGCGCGGAGAGTTGAAACGTATCCAGATGCCGATTTCGCCGGTGCTGGAAATGACTGAGATTTGCGACCGCACCTTGCGTAACAAGGGCCCGGCGCTGCTGTTCGAGAACCCGACCGGGTTTGATATCCCGGTGCTCGGCAACCTGTTCGGCACGCCCGAGCGCGTGGCCTTTGGCATGGGGGCCGAGTCGGTCAGCGAGTTGCGCGAGATCGGCAAGCTGCTGGCCTTCCTCAAGGAGCCCGAGCCGCCGAAGGGCTTGAAAGATGCCTGGTCGAAGCTGCCGATCTTCCGCAAGATCATCGCCATGGCCCCCAAAGTGGTCAAGGACGCGGTCTGCCAGGAAGTGGTCATCGAAGGCGACGATGTCGACCTGGCCATGCTCCCGGTGCAGACCTGCTGGCCCGGCGATGTCGGCCCCCTGATCACCTGGGGCCTGACCGTCACCAAAGGCCCGAACAAGGAGCGTCAGAACCTCGGCATCTACCGTCAGCAAGTGATCGGCCGTAACAAGGTCATCATGCGCTGGCTGAGCCATCGTGGCGGCGCCCTGGATTACCGTGAATGGTGCGAAAAACACCCGGGTAAACCGTTCCCTGTTTCCGTGGCCCTCGGCGCTGACCCGGCCACCATCCTGGGCGCCGTGACCCCGGTGCCTGACAGCCTGTCCGAATATGCGTTCGCCGGCCTGCTGCGCGGTAACCGTACCGAACTGGTGAAGTGCCGTGGCAATGACCTGCAAGTACCAGCCACCGCGGAAATCATCCTTGAAGGCGTGATTCATCCAGGCGAGATGGCCGATGAAGGCCCCTACGGCGACCACACCGGTTATTACAATGAAGTCGATAGCTTCCCGGTGTTCACCGTGGAGCGCATCACTCACCGGATCAAGCCGATCTACCACAGCACCTACACCGGCCGTCCGCCGGATGAGCCGGCCATTCTCGGCGTGGCATTGAACGAAGTGTTCGTCCCGATCCTGCAAAAGCAATTCCCGGAGATCACCGACTTCTACCTGCCGCCGGAAGGCTGTTCGTACCGCATGGCCGTTGTGACCATGAAGAAGTCATACCCAGGGCATGCCAAGCGGGTAATGCTGGGTGTATGGTCGTTTTTACGACAGTTCATGTACACCAAGTTCGTTATCGTCACTGACGACGACATCAATGCCCGCGACTGGAACGACGTGATCTGGGCCATCACCACGCGCATGGACCCCAAGCGCGACACGGTGATGATCGACAACACGCCGATCGACTATCTCGACTTCGCCTCGCCGGTATCGGGCCTGGGTTCGAAGATGGGGCTGGATGCCACCCACAAATGGCCGGGTGAGACCACCCGCGAGTGGGGCCGAGTAATCGTCAAGGATGAGGCCGTCACTGCCCGTGTCGATGCGATCTGGAAAGAATTGGGAATAGATTGATGCGTGTAACCCTGCAACCTTCCGGCGCCGTGCTGGAGCTGGTCCCTGGCGAGCGAATCCTCGAAGGCGCGCGCCGCCTCGGCTATGAGTGCCCTCAGGCCTGTCGCAATGGCGTGTGCCATGTGTGTGCGGCGCTGTTGGTGGAGGGCCGCGTGCGGCAGGCCGGTGAGGTGCGTGACCACGGTGAGTTCTACACGTGCATCGCAGAACCGCTGGAAGATTGCATTGTGTTGTGGGATGGCGTGCTGGCGCCGGGAGAGTTGCCGTTGCGCAAATTGTCGTGCCAGCTGAGCGAGTGCGTGGAGGTGGGCGGCGATGTGTGGCGTGTACGCCTGCGTGCGCCGGCCGGTAAGGCGGTGCGTTACCACGCCGGCCAGTACCTGATGATCGAGCGGGAGAACGGCGAGAAATCGGCATTCTCCCTGGCTTCAGCGCCCCACGCCGGGCGCGATCTGGAGCTGCATGTACTGGCGCGCGAAGACAGCGCCCGCAACTTGCTGGACCAGTTGCAGCGTAACCAGATGGCTCGCGTCGAACTGCCATTTGGTGACACTCACTTGGCCGAATTGCCCGACGGGCCGCTGGTGTTGATCGCCGCCGGTACCGGCATGGCGCAGATGCACAGCCTGATCGAGCATTGCCGCGCCTCTGGCTTCAAGCACCCGGTACATCTCTATTGGGGCGTGCGCCGACCCGAAGACTTCTACGAAATCGAACACTGGCCACAGTGGCAGCAACTGCCCAACCTGTTCCTGCACAAAGTGGTCAGCGATCTATGCGGCTGGGAAGGGCGTTGCGGGTTGTTGCATGAAGCCGTGTGTGAAGACATTGCCGATCTCAAGGCCGTCCATGTCTACGCCAGCGGCTCTCCGGCCATGATCTATGGCACTTTGGATGCGCTGGTCGAGGCCGGCATGGATGCACACCAGATGCGTGCCGACGTATTTGCCTACGCACCTCGCCCTTAAAAACGCGCGCCGGCCGTGAGCATTGCGGCATTGAAACCCAGCAGCACGAACTCACTGGCCACCGGGCCGACATGCACGCCCACTGAGGGGATGATCGCCGGGGCCACGCCGAATCGGTTGAGCGGTATTTTATCGCGGTATTGGCCGCGATAACCCTGAAGTGCGCCCGCTGTCACCTTCACGTAGAGCGGTGATTGAGCAATATCGTAGCGCTTGCCGGCGTAGACATAGTAAGAGCGCTGACTGAACGAGTTACGAAACGTCGCTGCGCCATACACCCGCCCTGACGCTTCGTTACGCTCCAGGTTGATCAGATCCTGATGGTTGTTGTGCTGTGGATCCGGTGAAAAATGCCGGGTGTACAGGCTGGTCTGTGCGTACCAGAAACCTTTTTCGTCTTCGCTGGCCAGCGTTGTGGCAGCCGGCGCCAATAGCAGCAGACCGGTAATAAGATATTTCATGGTTCGACCTCGGTAGTCGTTTGAAGGGGCGGCTAGGGTGGGTCGCTGGACGCCTACAGTTTGACGGTTGGCGTCCTGCGTGGCCTGAACCTGAGCTGACAATCAGGTCGCCTATGCTTATGCAATTTCGGTATTTTTTAAGTAAGAAATATCTTATTAAGCTATAAGCAACGGACTACCGACTTTCTGCCAATAACCAATAAATGACCGCCACCGCCCGCCAGCCGGATCGATCGTCAGAACTCAGAGCATTGAAGTTCCGAGTAGATTCCAAGGGGAGCGGTATGGGGAGCTACAAGACGTACAGGTTGTACACAGCACTTTTGTCGGCCAATTTGCTGACCGCTGTGGGATTTAATCCAGTCCACGCGGCCGAAGCCGCCGCTGAGGCACCGAAACTCGACACCGTGATCGTCACCGGCACCCGCGCCCAAGAGCGCACCGCCAGCGCATCGCTGTCGCCTGTCGATGTGATTTCCGGTGAAGCCCTGCGCAGCACCGGCTCCGATGAGTTGGGCGCGGTACTCGCACGGTTGATTCCATCGATCAACTTCCCCCGTCCGAGCCTGGTGGACGGTGCCGAACTGGTGCGCCCGGCACAGTTACGCGGCCTGTCGCCGGATCAAGTCCTGGTGCTGGTTAACGGAAAACGGCGGCATACCAGCGCTTTCGTCAATCTCGGCGGTGCCGTGGGGCGTGGTTCTGCGCCGGCGGATTTGAATGCGATCCCGCTGTCGGCGGTAGACCATATCGAAGTGCTGCGCGATGGCGCGTCCGCCCGTTACGGCTCGGATGCGATTGCCGGGGTGATCAACGTAATCCTCAAGCACGCCGACCACGGCGGCTCGATCTCCAGCAAGTTCGGCCAATACAAAAAAGGTGATGGTATCCAGCGCAACCTCAGCGGCAACACCGGGCTGGCGCTGGGCGATAACGGCTTTATCAATCTCTCGGGCGAAGGGGCCGACAACGATTACACCAACCGCGCCGGCAACGATTTTCGCCCCGCCAGCGTAGGCTCCACGACCTATGGCCAACGAGTGTTCCGCCAGGGCGAACCGGCCACGGATGAAGGCAAGTTCCAGTTCAACGCCGAATATGCGTTCAGCGATGCGGCCGAGCTCTATAGCTTTGGCGGCTACAGCAAGCGGCGCGGCGAGACGGCTGCGTTTTACCGGGCGAGCAATGCGTCCAACAACATTGCGGCGCTCAACCCTAATGGCTACCTGCCGTTGATCAAAGGCAACCTGGAAGACACCTCACTGGTCGTGGGATTGCGTGGGTTGCTGGCCTACGACTGGCATTACGACTTGTCGGCCAACTACGGCAAAAACCAGTACGAGTTGGGGACCGAAACCATCAACACCTCCCTTGGCCTGGCCACGCCGCGCAAATTCAACAACGGCACCCTGAGCAATGACCAGCGCCAAGTCAGCCTGGACCTGTCGCGAGAGTTCGACGTGGGGTTCTTGCCCTATCCTGTTTCGGTGGCCTTGGGTGGCGAATACCTGCGCCAGGGTTATCAAATCGAAGCGGGCGAGCCGGCGTCCTACTACCAGACCGGCAGTTCGGGCTTAGGTGGGTTCCGCGACGCCGACGCCGGCAGCACCTCTCGTCATAACTGGGCCCAATACCTGGACCTGGAAACCAATTTCACCGAAAAACTCAGCGCCTCGGCCGCCGTGCGGCATGAGGATTACAGCGACTTCGGCTCCAACGTCAGCGGTTCGCTGTCGGCCCGCTATGACTTCACCCCGCAAGTGGCCTTGCGCGGCAGCCTTTCCAACGGCTTCCGCGCGCCGTCCCAGGCCCAACAGAACTTTGCCTACACCTCGTCGCAACTGATCGGCAGCACTATCCAGGAGGCCGGCACCTTTCCGGCCAGCAGCCAAGTCGCCCGCTTGCTCGGTGCTGAAGACCTGAAGCCCGAGAAATCGCGCAACTACAGTCTCGGCCTGGTGCTGGAGCCGACCGATGACCTGACCGTGACGCTCGACGTCTACCGCATCGATATCCGCGACCGCATCAGTCTGTCCTCCAACCTCAACCTGAACCCGGCGACCATCGCGTACCTGCAAGCCAACGGTGTCGGCAATATCAACTACACCAGCGCCCGTTACTTCACCAATGCCACCGACACCAGCACCGACGGCGTCGACCTGGTGGCCAACTATCGCTACCTGTTCGATAACGGCATTCGTTGGAACAGCACCGTCGGCTACAACTACAACCACACCCAGGTTACTGACGTGAAAGCCAACCCGGCGATCCTGGACAGCCTGGGAGCCAACCTGGTGCGGGTCGATCGTCGTGAGCGCATCGGTTTGCTCGGCGATACCACACCGCAGCACAAGTTGAGCCTGGGCAACGATTTCACCTATGGCAACTGGGCACTGCACAGCAACCTGGTGCGCTATGGCGAGTTCACCAGTTACCAGGCGGACAAGGTCAACGACCAGACCTTCAAGGCCGCCTGGGTGCTCGACCTTTCGGCGGACTACAAGTTGAAGAACTGGACCTTCACCCTGGGCGGCGACAACATCACCGACAAATACCCGGAGAAGGTCAACGCGTACGCCAGCAGCGGCGGCAATCTCGCCTACAGCACTTTTTCGCCGTACGGTTACAGCGGCGCGTTTTATTACGGTAAAGTTGCTTACAACTGGTAATACACAGGGGGCGCACTGTTTTTCGCCATGACCGCCATTGAAACCGATCTTTTGCAATTGGCTTACCCTCCGCGGCTCGATCTGGGGCCGCAACTGACTCACGAACAATTGATGAGCTCCATGCAGGCCACTATGGCTCGGCATAAGGGAGGGCCGGTCTGGCTATTTGCTTATGGTTCGCTGATCTGGCGTCCTGAATGTTCGTCGACCGAGCGGGTGCGGGCGCGAGTCCACGGTTATCACCGCGGCCTGTACCTGTGGTCTCACGAGCACCGTGGCACGCCGGAATTGCCGGGGTTGGTGTTTGGCCTGGATCGCGGGGGTTCCTGCAGCGGGTTTGCCTACCGTTTGCCGGAAGACCAACTGGAAGCCTCGTTGTACGCCTTATGGCAGCGCGAAATGCCTTACCCCTCGTACCGGCCGCACTGGCTCAGTTGCCGCCTGGAAGATGGCAATCAGGTGCAGGCGCTGGGGTTTGTGTTGGAGCGGCATTTGCCCAGCTATGCCGGAAACTTGCCGGATATCGTACTCAATCATGTGCTGCAAAGCGCTTGCGGGCGTTACGGCACCACTCGCGATTATGTCGAGCAGACCGTGAACGCCCTGCGTAGCCACGCCATGCCAGATAAGAATCTGGAGGCGCGGCTCAAGCGTTGTACCAAGGATTGCTCAAGCGGTAGCTGATCGCGCTTCGCTGACGCTGTTGGTATGCCACAGCGTAGGAACCAGGAACGCGATGGCCAGCAGGCACGCGCCTACCAACAACACAAACCCACCGTTCCAGCCGAAATGGTCGACGGTGTAGCCCATGGCCGCGCTCGCCGCCACCGAGCCCCCCAGGTAACCGAACAGCCCGGTGAAACCCGCAGCGGTTCCCGCAGCTTTCTTCGGCGCCAGTTCGAGCGCCTGCAGGCCGATCAGCATGACCGGGCCGTAGATCAGGAAACCGATGGAAAACAGCGCGATCATGTCGATGGTCGGGTTGCCCGCTGGGTTGAGCCAGTAAACCAGGGTCGCCACGGTCACCAGCGCCATGAACACCACGCCGGTCAGGCCACGATTGCCACGGAAGATCTTGTCCGACATCCAGCCGCACAGCAGAGTACCGGGAATACCGGCCCACTCGTAGAAGAAGTACGCCCACGAGGTTTTGTCCACGTCGAAGTGCTTGGCTTCCTTGAGGTACGTCGGTGCCCAGTCCAATACGCCGTAGCGCAGCAGGTAGACAAACACGTTGGCGAAGGCGATGTACCACAGCATTTTGTTGCGCAGCACGTATTTGACGAAGATTTCCTTGGCGCTGAACTCTTCTTCGTGGCTGGCGCTGTAGCCTTCCGGGTAATCGTTCTTGTATTGCTCGATCGGTGGCAGGCCCACCGATTGCGGCGTGTCGCGCATGGTAATGAAGGCAAAGGCCGCCACCAGCAATGCCACGGTGGCCGGGACGTAGAACGCCGCGTGCCAGTCATTGAACCAGGCCATGCCCAGCAGGAACAGCGGGCCGATCAAACCGCCGCCGACGTTATGCGCCACGTTCCATACCGATACCACGCCGCCGCGTTCTTTCTGCGACCACCAGTGCACCATGGTCCGGCCACTGGGTGGCCAGCCCATGCCCTGGGCCCAGCCGTTGATGAACAGCAAAATGAACATCATGGTCACGCTGGACGTTGCCCAAGGTGCGAAACCGAAAATGAACATCACCCCCGCTGAGACCAGCAGGCCGAAGGTCAGGAAGTAGCGGGGGTTGGAGCGGTCGGACACCAGGCCCATCAGGAACTTGGACAGACCGTAGGCAATCGCGATCGCCGACATCGCCAGGCCCAGTTCGCCACGGGTGTAACCCTCGTCGATCAGGTAGGGCATGGCCAGCGAGAAGTTTTTACGCAGCAGGTAGTACCCGGCGTAACCGAAGAAGATACCGGCGAAGATCTGCCAGCGCAGCCGTCGGTAGGTACTGTCTATTTTTTCTTCAGGCAGGGGTGCCTGGTGTGCGGCAGGACGAAAGAAAGCAAACATTCAAGAGCTCCAAATTTCTTGTTTTGACTGCGGATGCGAATGTTACAGTTTCGTTACCGAAAATAGCATCGCCTCTTATCTGCAAACACAGGAAAACGGAGCGATTGCATGTTCTCTTACGAACATGTCGCTAATAGACAAGCGTGGGTCGTAATCTGCTTCTTAGAAATAATGCAGATCAAAATGTGGGAGGGGGCTTGCCCCCGATAACGGTGGGTCAGTCAATAAATACAGTGACTGACACCCTGCTATCGGGAGCAAGCCCCCTCCCACATTTGCCCGCATTTCAAGTTGATTAGCGGGTTTGGACGACCACTTTGCCCACTGCCTTGCGCTGCCCCAAGTCATTGATCGCCTGAGCCGCTTGCTCCAGCGGGTACACCTGCGACACCAACGGCTTCAACTTGCCCTCGCCATGCCAGGTGAACAATTGCTGGAAGTTCGCCGCATTGTCCTGTGGCTGGCGCTGGGCGAACGAGCCCCAGAACACCCCGACCACGGCCGCGCCCTTGAGCAGGGCCAGGTTCACCGGTAGTTCGGGAATGCGCCCACTGGCAAAACCCACCACCAGCAGGCGGCCGTTCCAGGCAATCGAGCGAATGGCCTGATCAAACAGATCGCCGCCCACCGGGTCGTAAATCACATCGACGCCGTTACCGTTGGTCAGGCGTTTGATTTCTTCCTTGAGGCTCGCCTCGCTGTAGTTGATCAGCTCATCGGCGCCGGCGGCCTTGGCCACGGCCAGTTTTTCGGCGCTGCTGGCGGCGGCGATCACGCGGGCGCCCATGGCCTTGCCGATCTCCACGGCCGCCAGGCCCACGCCACCGGAGGCACCGAGCACCAGCAGGGTTTCACCGGGTTGCAGGTGGGCGCGTTGTTTCAGGGCGTGCATCGAGGTGCCGTAGGTCATGCTGAATGCGGCGGCGGTGTTGAAATCCATGCTCGGTGGAATCGGCAGCACGTTGTAGCCCGGCACAGCGACCTGCTCGGCAAAGCTGCCCCAGCCCGTCAGCGCCATGACCCGGTCACCGACTTTCAAGTGGCTGACGTTTTCACCGACCGCACTGATGACGCCTGCCGCTTCGCCACCCGGCGAGAATGGGAAGGGCGGCTTGAACTGATATTTACCCTCGATGATCAAGGTGTCCGGAAAGTTCACCCCGGCAGCGTGCACGTCCAGCAGGACTTCGTTCTTCTTGAGCGCCGGGCTCTCGATCTCTTCCAGCACCAGGGTTTCGGCGGGGCCGAAGGCTTTGCACAGCACAGCTTTCATCGGACTATTCCTTTTGGCGTCGTGGCCGATAAGTGTAGGAGGGTACGCCGGTGGGTCAACGAGCATGCCCGGGCCTGATAAGCCGCCATAAGCTTGTGCTCAGCCTTGCTAGCGTTATGCTACCGGGCAACCGAATGTGAGGATTGAACTGTGAAAGCGTGGATTCTGTTGATGCTGGCCCTGACCTTGCCGATGGCGGCCCAGGCCGAAGAAGCCAAAGAAGGCGAGGCGCCGAAGGTCAGCTATATCAGCCTGACGCCGCCGTTCGTGGGCAACTACGGCCTGGACGGTACGGCGAAACTCAAGGTGTACAAGGCCGACATCGCGCTGCGTGTGACCGGGCCTGAAGCCGCTGCTGCGGTCAAAGCCAACGATGCATTGATCCGTAACCAATTGGTGGCGCTGTTCACCCAGCAGACCACTGAGGCCATGAGCACGGTCGAAGGCAAAGAGAAACTGCGCCAGGAAGCCTTGAAGCAGACCCAGCAAGTCATGAATGACGAAACCGGTAAGCCGATGGTGGAAGACCTGTTGTTCAACAACCTGATCATCCAGTAAGTCGCTGCGCGATTATCGGGAGCAAGCCCCCTCCCACATTTGATCGGGTGTGGGAGGGGGCTTGCCCCCGATGACGGCGGTACAGGCGCCTCAGGAGGCCAGGCTTTTACGAAACCTGGCCAACGCCACCGCAAAGAACACCAGCCCGATTCCCGCCAGTGCCAACAGGTCCGGCCACACCACGCTCACGCCGGCATCCCTGAACAGGATCGCCGCACTGAGGCTCACAAAGTGCGTTGACGGCGAGCCCTGCATCACCCACTGCAACCATTCGGGCATGCTGTCCAGCGGCGTGCTGCCACCGGAGAGCAGCAGCATCGGGATGATCACCGGGATCGCCAGCAAGCCGAACTGGGGCGTCGAGCGGGCGAGGGTGGCGAGAAAAATCCCCAGGGCGGTGCTGGCAAACAGGTACAGCGCCGTGACCAGCAGGAACAGGCTCAGGGAACCGGCCAGCGGCACACCGAGCAGGCCCTTGACCACCCATTCCACGGACAGCCAGGTACACAGCACCACCACCAGCATGTTGCTCCAGATTTTCGCCAGCATGATTTCCAGAGCGGTCAGTGGCAGCACCAGCAAATGGTCGAGGGTGCCGTGTTCGCGCTCACGCAGCAGCGCGGTGCCGGTCAATACGATGGCGAGGATGGTGATGTTGTTGACGATCTGGATCACCGCCAGGAACCAGCCACCTTCCAGGTTGGTGTTGAATAATGCGCGCGTGGTCAGCTGCGCCGGTGCCTTGCCGGCGGCATTGGCCTGGTCGCTGTAGCGCTGCAATTCACGCTGGAAAATCCTGCCGATATAGCCTGCGCCCATGAATGCCTGGCTCATCGCCGTGGCGTCGACGTTCACTTGGATGTCCGGTTGGCGACCCGCCAACAGGTCCGACTGGAAGTTGGCCGGCACATTGATCACAAAGGTATACGCGCCGCTATCCATGACCTTGTCCAACTGATCGTAGGCCAACGGCACAGGCGGCTGAAACTCGGGCGGCTGCAACGCTTCGGCCATCTGCCGCGAGAGCGCGCTGTGGTCCTCATCGACAATGGCCACGCTGGCGTTATGCACACCGATCACCGAACCGGCGGCGGGCATGTAGATGGCCACCGTGAAGGCGTAGAACAGAAACAACAGCAGCACGCTGTCGTGGCGCAGGCTGGTCAGTTCCTTGATCCCCAGGCGCAGGATATGCGCGAACCTGTGCATCAGGCCTCCTGCTTCTTGAGCATGATCAGGCTCAACCCGGTGAACCCGACGAAAAACCCGAACAGCGCCAGGCATTGCGGCCACAACTGGCGCAGGTCCAGGGCCTTGGTGAAGGTGCCTACGGCGATGTCCAGGAAGTGTCCCGCCGGGAACAGCGTGCCCATCAGCGCGGCCGCGCCTTCCAGGGACGAACGCGGCACGATCAGCCCGGAAAACTGGATGGTCGGCAGGCTGGTGATAATCATGGTGCCGAGGATCGCCGCGATCTGGGTGCGGGTGAACGCAGAAATCAGCAGACCCATGCTGGTGGTGGCCAGCACATACAACAAACCGCCGAATGCCAGGGCCACACCGCTGCCCTTGAAGGGCACGCCGAACAGCCAACGGTTCATCGCCACCAGCAGCGCCAGGTTGACCAGGCTGACGGCCAGGTACGGTGCCTGCTTGCCCAGCAGGAACTCCAGGCGCGTCAGGGGCGTGGCATAGAAGTTGGTGATCGAGCCCAATTCTTTTTCGCGCACAATGCCCAGGGCCGTGAGCATGGCCGGGATAAACGCCAGAATCAGTGCCATCACCCCTGGGCCGATGGCATTGACGCTGACCACGTCCTGGTTGTAGCGAAAGCGCGTTTCCAGCTTGGCCGCGGCCTGGTTACCCCGGGGCAGGCTGCTCAGTTCGGCCAACTGTTGGAGATTGCCCAGGTGCACCGCCTCTACATAGTTGCGGCTGGTTTCTGCACGAAACGGCATGCCGCCATCGAGCCAGGCGGCCACCGTGGGCTGACGCCCGGCATAGAGGTCGCGGCCAAAACCGGGTGGGATCTCCAGGGCCAGTTTGATTTGCGAGCGTTGCAGGCGCCGGTGCAGTTCGTTGGCGTCGTGAATCGGCGCTTGTTCGGCGAAGTAGCGCGAGCTGCGAAAGGCTTCCAGGTAGGCGCGACTTTGTGGGCTCTGATCCTGGTCATAGACGGCGAAGGCGAGGTTTTCCACGTCCAGGGAAATGCCGTAGCCGAAGATCACCATCATGAACATCGCCCCGAGCAGGGCGAAGGCCATGCGCACTTTGTCGCGCAGCAACTCCTTGCCTTCGCGGCTGGCCACGGCCAACAGCCGGGCCAGGCTGAAACCGCGCTTGCTGACGGGCGGCGCGCCGGCTTCGCTGACGGTGGCGCTGGGCGCAGTGGGTTCCGGCCCACCTTGGGCCTGCTCCAGGCAGGTGACGAAGGCCGCTTCGAGGGTGTCGCCGTGGAACTGCTGTTGCAGTGCCTGCGGTGTGTCACAGGCCAGCACTTTACCCGCGTGCATCAGGGAAATACGGTCGCAGCGCTGGGCTTCGTTCATGAAGTGGGTGGACAGGAAGATCGTCACGCCCTGCTCCCGGGACAGCTCGATCAGCAGCCGCCAGAAGTCATCCCGGGCGGCCGGGTCGACGCCCGAGGTCGGTTCATCGAGGATCAGCACTTCAGGGCGATGCAGCACCGCCACGGCCAGCGACAAACGCTGGCGCAGGCCGAGGGGTAATTCGCCGGAAGGTTGCTCGGCCACCTCCCCCAGGTCGAAGCGCTGGATCAGTTCATCAATGCGTGGGCCGCTGTCGGCCTTGGGCAAGTCGAACAATTGCGCATGAAGCAACAGGTTTTGCCGCACGCTGAGTTCGCCGTACAGCGAGAAGCTTTGCGACATGAACCCCACGCGCTTGCGGGTCGCCAGGTCCTTGGCGTTCACCGGGTTGCCCAGCAGCGTCGCGCTGCCTTCGGTGGCCGGCATTAGCCCGGTGAGCACTTTCATGGTGGTGGTCTTGCCGCAGCCGTTGGAGCCGAGGAAGCCAAAAATCTCGCCACGACCGATGGCGAAACTGACTTTATCGACGGCAGTGAAGTCACCGAAGCGCAGGGTCAGGTCGTGGGCTTCGATGGCGATTGCGGCGTTGTCGCCTGCACGCGATGGAATCACCAGCGGCTGGTTGTCGTGGGCGCTGTGACCCTGGAAGTGAGTGAACGCATCGTCCAGTTTGCCGCTGGGCGTGGCGGCGGCCAGCTCGCGGCTCAGGCCATCCGCAATCAGCTTGCCGCGATCAAGCATCAGGCAGTGTTCGAACTGCTCGGCTTCCTCCATGTAGGCCGTGGCCACCAGCAGTGTCAGTTGTGGGCGTTCGCTGCGTACGGTTTCAACCAGTTCCCAGAAGCGTCGGCGTGACAGTGGGTCGACGCCCGTCGTGGGTTCGTCGAGGATCAACACGTCCGGGTCATGGATCAGCGCGCAACACAGGCCTAGCTTTTGTTTCATGCCGCCGGAGAGTTTACCGGCGGGGCGCTCGGCGAAGCGTGCGAGGTCGGTGGCCAGCAGCAGGTTGTGCATGCGCTGTTCGCAATCGGCTTGCGACAGGCCGAACAGCGTGGCGAAGAAGCGGATGTTTTCGTTGATGGACAGCTCGGGGTACAGGTTGCCGCCCAAGCCCTGGGGCATGAAGGCGATGCGCGGGTACAGGCTGTTACGGTGGCGGCGGTCTTCGATGGAGCCGCCGAGTACTTCCAGTTGGCCTTCCTGGAGTTTTTTGACTCCGGCGATCAACCCCAGCAGGCTCGATTTGCCGGCACCATCCGGGCCGATCAACCCGCAGCGGGTGCCGGCGGGCAGGCTGAAGGCGATGTTGACCAGTGCCGGTTGCTTGCCGTAGCGGTGGTTGATCCCCGTGGCATGCAGCGCCAGGCCGGTCATTGCAGATTGGCCGGCCAGGCGATGTCAGCGGTGCGCACATAGCCGGCACCGGGCATGCCTGGTTTGGCTTGGGGCACGGCACTGGGTTGGGTCAGGCGCAATTTGACGCGAAACACCAGCTTCTGGCGTTCGTCACGGGTTTCCACCTCTTTGGGGGTGAACTGGGATTTGGCGGCAACAAAGCTGATGGTTGCCGGCAGCGGTTGCTGAGGGAGGGCGTCGAGCACGATGCGTGCGTCACTGCCGACGGTCAGGCGCCCGGTGACGGAGGCGGGCAGGTACAGGTTCATGTACTGATCATTCGGATCGATCAGCAACAACACGCGTCCACCCGCGCCAAGCACTTCGCCAGGTTCGGCCAGGCGGAGCTGAATAATCCCGTCGATGGGCGCGCGCAGGCTGCTGTCGTCAATCTCGCTGGTGAGCTGGGCGACTTGGGCCTCGGCGGCGCCGATGGCGGCCTTCACTGAGTTGACCTGGGCTTGTGCGGCAATCACGGCAGCATTGCCGGTGTTTTGGCGCGCCTGCTGTTGGTCGATCAACTGGCTGCTGGCGAAGCCCCGCTTGTACAGCTCCTGGGTACGCTTGAGTTCCTGGTTGGCCAGCAGTTGCTCGCTTTGGCGCAATTGCACGTTGGCCTCGGCGGCCGCGAAGTTTTCCTTGGCGCGCAGTACTTCGGCTTCGGCCTGGGCGCGTTGGGCTTCAAGGGTGCGTGTATCCATGCGCGCCAGGAGTTGGCCTTTGAGCACTTTGTCGCCTTCATCCACCCGCACTTCGGCCAGGCGTCCGGGGATCTTGGCGGCGATCTGCACTTCGGTGGATTCCAGGCGACCGTTGCCCATGCTCAAGCCGGCGGGCAAGCGGTCCTGGGTGGAGCGTCAGTAACCGAAGCTACCGGCACCGATCAGCAGGGCTATCAGTGCGCTGGCAAACAGGCGCGACAGAGTGTGGTTCGTTGACATGGCTGCATCCTGCGGCATTAACGTCCTAGTGTGACCGGTGTGCCCTGGCGAGGACTTGATGCCGGTCAGTTAAAGCAGATTGATCACGGCGGCCCATTGCTCAGGCGTGACGGCCATCACTGAAAGCCGGCTGCCTTTTTGCACCAATGGCAGTTCGGCAAGAGCCGCTTGCTGTTTCAGGTAACCGAGGCTCAGTACTTTGGGAAAGGTTTTCACGTGAGCGACGTTGATGGCGCTCCACGGATTTTTTTCCGCGCTGGCCTTGGCGTCGAAATAGTGGCTTTCCGGTTCCAGTGCCGTCGGGTCCGTATACGCCGCTTCGATGATTTTGCCGATGCCGGCAATGCCCGGCTCGGGGCAACTGGAGTGGTAGAAGAAAAACTCATCGCCCACGGCCATGGCTCGTAGGAAGTTTCGCGCCTGATAGTTGCGCACCCCGTCCCAGCGGGCTTCGCCGAGCTTTTCCAGGCCGTTGATGGAGAGTTCATCGGGCTCGGATTTCATCAGCCAATAGGCCATTTTTAGGCTCCTGAAAAAGGCATTGGGCAAGTTGTCAGGCAATTCCATGACAAACCGACAGTCGGTTGGCGTCAAGGTTTGCGTGTTGGTTCACGTTACCGCAGAATGCCGCCTTTTAAAGCTTGACGCAGCTGCAACGGACTACTTTGGAACGTTGTTGTCATCGTGTACGAGGTGCCTGAAGGGGGGCAGTCGATGCAACGTAAACCGGATTTACTATGGATTTTGGTTATTTTGTTTGGTCTGGGCGTCGTGACCACGGGATATGCCCAGAGCCTGTGGTCGAACAAGACCGATGCGCCGATTGAATTGGCTCAGCAGCAACCGTTCAAGCGTTAACCCTTCCTTTCAAGGCGTCGCTGTTTGCAGCGGCGCTTGCGCGACATACCACTGCCTATCGGTGACGGTGCCCGCCAGCGGCACATCCCAGCTTGCCTGCGTCAGGCGATCGACTTTCTGACATTCGTGGGCCAGCCCCAACAGCGTCGGCTTGCGCCAGCTCTGACGGCGCGACAGGTAAGCCAGGCTGCGATCATAAAACCCACCGCCCATGCCCAGGCGCCCGCCCACATCATCGAACCCCACCAGCGGTAACAGCACCAGATCCAGCGCCCAGACCTGGCGTTGGCGGTTGGCATTCACTTGCGGTTCAAGAATGCGAAAGCGATTAGGCGACAACTTATCCCCAGGCCGCACACGCTGGAACACCATTTTGGTCCGTGGCCAGGCGCTGAGTACCGGTAGATAGGTAGCCTTGCCCCGACGCTGAGCGGCGCGCAAGAGCAAGCGCGGATCGATTTCGCCGTCTGTCGGTAGATACAAGGAGATATGCCTGGCCCGGCGAAACAGCGGATGCTGTGCCAGTTGCCGATACAAGCCATGGGCGGCCTTGCGCTGCTCGCTCGGCGATAGTTCGCGGCGGGCCTTGCGCAACATGCGTCGAAGTTGCGGACGGGAAAGCGGCGCAGGTTCGGTCATGGTTTTTCGGCTCATAAAACAATGCCAGTCCTGAGACTGGCATTGAGTTTGGGAATTCAGGCTCCCCGACAGAGCCGCTGTCGACTTAGCCCTTGAACCCGAAAGTTCAAGGTGGAAGAAGCAGTAGGCTTTAAGGCTTTCCGTCTAGCGGACATGCACACCAGCCCAACGTGCAACTTCCAGGGTAGTGCGAATCGGCTCAGGGACATCGCCGACTGGCAAACACGCCAGGGAGTGGGGCGAGTATACCTTAAACCGAGGCGTCAATCAGCCCTTGGGTGCGTCCGAATCGCTGGAAAGCACCAGATCAACGCGTTCCAGCAGGTCACGCACCTGCTCACGCGTCGACCCGCTGGCCTGTACGTCAGGCCGTTCCTGCTTATGCAGCAAGTCGTGGGTAATATTCAGCGCGGCCATCACCGCGATACGGTCGGCACCGATCACTTTGCCGCTGCTGCGGATCTCACGCATCTTGCCATCCAGGTAACGGGCGGCGCTCACCAGGTTATTGCGCTCTTCCTGGGGGCAAATGATCGAATATTCTTTATCGAGGATCTGCACGGTTACGCTATTGCTTGAACTCATGAGTCTTGCTCCAGGGCCTTCAGGCGCGAAATCATCGATTCGACCTTACGCCGGGCGATTTCGTTTTTTTCAATGAGGTGAGCGCGTTCCTCGCGCCAGGTCTTTTCCTGAGCTAATAGGAGTCCGTTTTGACTCTTAAGTTGCTCGACCCGATCAATTAGCAGTTCGAGTCTGGCCATCAGCGCTTGCAGGTCGGTGTCTTCCATTGGGTTCCACTGGATTTGTCTGATGAATGGCAACTTCAGGATAAACGATCTGACGCCCTCGATAGTCTTGGTACGTCTGCCGGTGCTAGGATACAGCGCTTCATTCTAGACATTGCGCCGGCTGGCGCCTAGCTCACCATGCCTATTCAGAACTCCCCGTATGATGCTTTTTCCAAACTGCTGAGCACCAGCGGTCATCCTTGCTCGCCTGCCGAACTGCACGGTGTGCTGGTGGGCCGCAGCTGCACAGGTGTCGGCTTTGACGCGGACAATTGGCTGGCCGATGTGGCCGAGCTGCTGGAGAAAGAGCCAGAAGATAACGTGCGCAACGCGCTGATCGGCCTGCAGGAAATGGTCAAGGGCGAGCTGACGGGAGACGATGTCACCGTGGTGCTGCTGCTGCCGACCGACGACGCGCCACTCACCGAGCGCGCTGCAGCGCTGGGCCAATGGTGCCAAGGCTTCCTCCACGGTTTTGGCGTCAACGCCGCCGGCCTGGAGTTGAGCACCGACGCCAAGGAAGTGCTGCAGGACCTGGCAGCCATCTCCCAGGTGCAAGACGCCCTGGAAGAGTCCGAAGACGGTGAAAGCGACTATATGGAAGTGATGGAATACCTGCGCGTCGCACCGCTGCTGCTGTTCACCGAGACCCGCAAGTCCGCTGAGCCGGCTGCCCCCAAGCCTTCGCTGCATTAAGAAAGGACGCCCATCTGCCCATGATTCATATCCCCAGAGCGGAATACGCCCGGCGCCGCAAGGCGCTGATGGCGCAGATGGAACCCAACAGCATCGCGATCCTGCCGGCCGCCGCCGTGGCGATCCGCAACCGTGATGTCGAACACATATACCGCCAGGACAGCGACTTCCAGTACTTGAGCGGCTTCCCCGAGCCTGAAGCGGTGATTGTGCTGATGCCCGGTCGCCTGCACGGCGAGTACGTGCTGTTCTGCCGCGAGCGCAATGCCGAACGCGAATTGTGGGACGGCCTGCGCGCCGGCACCGAAGGCGCAGTGCGTGACTTTGGCGCCGACGACGCCTTTCCCATTACCGATATCGACGACATCCTGCCCGGCCTGATCGAAGGCCGCGACCGGGTGTATTCGGCCATGGGCAGCAACGCCGAGTTCGACCGGCACCTGATGGAGTGGATCAACGTGATCCGCTCCAAAGCGCACCTGGGCGCGCAGCCGCCGAACGAATTTGTTGCCCTGGATCATCTGCTCCACGACATGCGCCTGTATAAATCGGCGGCAGAAGTTAAGGTGATGCGTGAGGCTGCACGTATCTCCTGTGCGGCCCACGTGAAGGCGATGCAGGCCAGTCGCGCCGGCTTGTATGAGTTCAGCCTGGAAGCCGAGCTGGATTACGAGTTCCGCAAGGGTGGTGCCAAGATGCCGGCCTATGGCTCCATCGTCGCCGCCGGGCGCAACAGCTGCATCCTGCATTACCAGCGCAATGACGCACTGCTCAAGGACGGTGACCTGGTGCTGATCGACGCCGGTTGCGAAATCGACTGCTATGCCAGTGACATCACCCGCACCTGGCCGGTCAACGGCAAGTTTTCGCCCGAGCAAAAGGCGATCTACGAAATTGTGCTGGCCTCCCAGGAAGCCGCCTTTGCCGAGATCGCGCCGAACAAGCATTGGAACCAGGCCCATGAGGCGACGGTGCGCGTCATCACTACGGGGCTGGTGGACCTGGGGTTGTTACAGGGCGATGTCGATGAACTGATCGCCAGCGAGGCCTACCGCGCGTTCTACATGCATCGCGCCGGCCATTGGCTGGGCATGGATGTGCACGATGTGGGCGAATACAGGGTGGGCGGTGAATGGCGTGTGCTGGAAGTCGGCATGGCATTGACCGTGGAGCCGGGGATTTATATCGCGCCGGACAACCAGAACGTGGCAAAGAAGTGGCGTGGCATTGGCGTACGCATCGAGGACGACGTGGTAGTGACCAAGCAAGGCTGTGAAATCCTGACCGGCGGCGTACCCAAGACCGTCGCTGACATCGAAGCGTTGATGGCGGCTGCCCGATGAGCCGCGTCAACCTGGCGATTATCGGTGGCGGCCTGGTAGGTGCCAGCCTGGCGCTGGCCCTGCAGGCCGGGGCCAAGGCACGGGGCTGGAAGATCGTGCTGATCGAGCCGTTCGCCCCCGGTGACACTTACCAACCCAGCTATGACGCGCGTTCATCGGCGCTGTCGTTTGGTGCCCGGCAGATTTATCAGCGCCTGGGCCTGTGGCAGCAAATCTCCCGACGCGCCGAGCCGATCAAGCAGATTCACGTGTCGGACCGTGGTCGTTTCTCCACCGCGCGGTTGTCCGCGTTGGAGGAGGGCGTGCCTGCCCTGGGTTACGTGGTGGAAAACGCCTGGCTCGGCCAATGCCTGTGGCAAGGTCTGGACAAAGACGTGATCAGCTGGCGCTGCCCGGCGGAAGTGACCCGCCTGGAGCCGCTGCCCGACGGCTATCGCCTGACGCTTAACGATGAGACCGTGCTGGAATGCGACCTGGCGGTGCTGGCCGACGGTGGTCGCTCCGGTTTGCGCGAGCAACTGGGCATCGGGGTCAAAACCCGCCCCTACAACCAGAGCGCCTTGATCGCCAACATCACGCCGAGCGAAGCTCACAACGGCGAGGCCTTCGAACGCTTCACCGATGAAGGCCCGATGGCCCTGCTGCCGTTGCCGGACAACCGTTGCGCACTGGTCTGGACGCGGCTTGGCATGGACGCCCAGCGCTTGGCCAACCTCGACGAGCGCAGTTTCCTGAGCGAGCTGCAGGGCGTGTTCGGCTATCGCCTGGGCACCCTCAAGCAAGTCGGCGCCCGTCACCTGTACCCGTTGACGTTGGTGGAGGCCGAAGAGCAGGTACGTTCGCACCTGGTCATCCTCGGTAATGCCGCCCACAGCCTGCACCCGATCGCCGGGCAAGGGTTCAACCTGTCCCTGCGCGATGCCAGTGCCCTGGCCGAGGCGTTGTTGGCCGGGCCGGCGATACCGGGTGACCTGGCGACCCTGCAGCGCTATCGCGAGCGCCAGCGCCTGGACCAGAACCTGACCGTGGGCTTCTCCGACCAGGTCACGCGTTTGTTTGGCAGCGCACAACCGGTAGTGGCCTTGGGCCGCAACCTCGGGCTGCTGGGGCTGGATCTACTGCCACCGGCCAAACGCTGGTTCGCCCGCCAGGCCATGGGGCTGGGCACGCGTCCCGATGTTTGAACCGGCCCACTTCTTTATTCGCGGCCTGTGCCGCACACGAGACAAGGCTTAAAGCATGGACATGCGCGCAGATGTGCTGATTGTCGGGGCCGGAATGGTCGGAAGCGCGCTCGCGCTGGCGTTGCAGGGCAGTGGCCTGCAGGTGCTGTTGCTCGACGGCAGCCCGCTGAGTGTCAAGCCGTTCGACCTTGAGGCGGCCTTCGAGCCTCGCGTGAGCGCGTTGTCGGCCGCCAGCCAGCGCATTCTCGAGCGACTTGGCGTGTGGGAAGGCATCGTCGAACGGCGTGCCAGCCCTTACGGCGAGATGCAGGTGTGGGATGGCAGCGGTACGGGGCAGATCCACTTTTCGGCGGCCAGCGTGCACGCTGACGTACTGGGGCATATCGTCGAGAACCGCGTGGTTCAGGATGCCTTGCTCGACCGGCTGCATGACTGCGACCTGGGCCTGTTGGCCAATGCGCGCCTGGAACAGATGCGCCGCTCCGGCGATGACTGGCTGCTGACCCTGGCCGACGGCCGCACGTTGCGTGCGCCACTGGTGATCGCCGCCGATGGCGCCAACTCTGCCGTGCGCCGCCTGACCGGCACGCCGACCCGTGAATGGGATTACCTGCATAACGCCATCGTCACCAGCGTGCGCAGCAGCCAATCGCATCAGCGCACGGCGTGGCAGCGATTTACCGATACCGGACCGCTGGCGTTCCTGCCCTTGGTGCGTGATGGGCAGGAGGATTGGTGTTCGATCGTCTGGTCAACGACGCCGGCTGAGTCTGAACGCCTGATGGCGCTGGATGATGAAGGCTTCTGCCGTGAGCTGGAGCGTGCCTTTGAAGGGCGTCTCGGCACGGTGGTCAGCGCCGACCCACGTGTCTGCGTGCCGTTGCGCCAGCGTCATGCCAAGCGCTACGTAGCCGAAGGCCTGGCATTGATCGGCGACGCGGCCCATGTGATCCACCCGCTGGCGGGGCAGGGCGTGAACCTGGGGTTTCTCGATGCAGCGGTGCTGGCCGAAGTGTTGTTGTCGGCCGCCGAGCGTGGTGAGCGTCTGGCGGACGTGAAGGTACTCAGTCGTTACGAGCGTCGGCGTATGCCGCATAACCTCGCGCTGATGGCGGCGATGGAAGGGTTTGAGCGGTTGTTCCAGGCCGACCAGTTGCCGTTGCGCTGGCTGCGTAATGCAGGCTTGAAAATGGTCGATCAGATGCCTGAGGCCAAGGCGGTGTTTGTGCGCCAGGCTTTGGGATTGAGCGGAGATCTGCCGGAGCTGGCCAGGCCCTGAGGCCGATGTGCAACATCTGGTAACGCCTCCGCTGAGCGCTACCAAATGTGAGTCCTTATCATTTGCCCTCTTTTTGCAAATGAGAGACCGCACCCATGTCGGCACCCAAGCGCCTCCTGACTGCCCTGGCACTCACCCTCATCGGCAGTACCACCGTGCAGGCCGCCGACGAAGTCGTGGTCTACTCCTCGCGCATCGACGAGCTGATCAAGCCGGTGTTCGACGCCTACACCCAGAAGACCGGTGTGCAGGTGAAGTTCATCACCGACAAGGAGGCTCCGTTGATGCAGCGCATCAAGGCCGAAGGTGAAAATGCCACCGCCGACCTGCTGCTCACCGTCGATGCCGGCAACCTCTGGCAGGCTGAGCAAATGGGCATCCTGCAACCGTTCACTTCCCCGGTGATCGATAAGAACATTCCCCTGCAATACCGCTCGTCCAAGCACACCTGGACCGGCTTGAGCCTGCGCGCGCGGACCATCGCCTATTCCACCGACCGGGTAAAGCCGGGCGACCTCACCACCTACGAAGCCCTGGCCGACAAGCAGTGGGAAGGCCGCCTGTGCCTGCGCACGGCGAAGAAGGTCTATAACCAGTCGCTGACCGCCACGTTGATCGAAACCCATGGCGCGGCCAAGACCGAAGAAATCGTCAAGGGCTGGGTCAACAACCTGTCCACCGACGTGTTCTCCGATGACATTGCCGTGCTCGAAGCCATCAACGCCGGGCAGTGCGACGTGGGTATCGTCAACACCTACTACTACGGCCGCCTGCATAAACAGAACCCGAACCTGGCGGTGAAACTGTTCTGGCCGAACCAGGGCGACCGTGGCGTGCATGTGAACTTGTCGGGCATCGGCCTGACCCAGCATGCTCCCCACCCGGAAGCGGCCAAGGCGCTGGTGGAATGGATGACCACGCCCGAGGCTCAGCAGATCTTTGCGGATGTGAACCAGGAATTCCCGGCCAACCCGGCGGTGCCACCTTCGGCCGAAGTGGCGACCTGGGGCAAATTCGTGGCGGACACCCTGCCGGTTGAAGTGGCGGGCAAGCGTCAGGCCGAGGCCATTCGGTTGATGGATCGCGCCGGCTGGAACTGAACGGCATCGCAGTTGCAAATGTGAGAGGGGGTGCCCCCTCCCACATCGAACTGCGGTGATGGCATGCAATTTATTGACTGAGCACTGATTTTGGCCCACCCCGCCCAACGCCGCTGGTACCTGCCGGTCTTCACCGTAGCGGCGCTGGTGCTGCTACCGCTGAGCGTGCTGCTGTTGTCCTGGCAAAGCATCGACCCGCAGATCTGGTCCCACCTCTGGGAAACCCAGATGCCACGCCTGCTGGGCAATACCTTGACCTTGGTGCTGGGCGTGGGTGTTGGCGTGACGCTGCTGGGTGTCAGCCTCGCGTGGTTGACCAGCCTGTGTGAATTCCCCGGACGCCGCTGGCTCGACTGGGCGCTGATGCTGCCCTTTGCGATTCCCGCCTACGTGCTGGCCTTTGTGTTTGTCGGCCTGCTGGACTTCGCAGGCCCGTTGCAAACGCTGTTGCGTGAGTGGTTCGGCGCGGGCTTGCGCCTGCCACGGGTGCGTTCCACCAGCGGTGTGGTTATCGTGCTGGTGCTTGTGTTCTACCCGTATGTCTACCTGCTGGCGCGCACCGCGTTTCTCGCCCAAGGCAAAGGCTTGATGGAGGCCGCGCGCGTGTTGGGGCAGTCGCCGTGGCAAGCGTTCTGGCGCGTGGCGTTGCCCATGGCCAGGCCGGCGATTGGCGCCGGCGTCGCCTTGGCCCTGATGGAGACACTGGCGGATTTTGGCGCGGTATCGGTGTTCAATTTCGACACCTTCACCACCGCGATCTACAAGACCTGGTATGGATTTTTCAGCCTGTCCAGCGCGGCACAGCTTGCCAGCTTGTTGTTGCTGGTCGTCATGTTGGTGCTCTACGGCGAACGGCGCGCCCGTGGCGCGAGTCGACCGAGCAACGAGCGGCCGCGGGGCAAGGCACTGTATCAGCTGCACGGGTTCAAGGCTCTGGCGGCCAGCGGCTGGTGCATGCTGGTGTTCGCCTGCGCGTTTGTGATTCCGATGCTGCAACTGATTGCCTGGTTCTGGCAGCGAGGCCGGTTCGACCTGGATGAGCGCTACGCCGGGCTGATTGTTCACACGCTCTACCTGGGGGGCATTGCGGCGCTGATAACGGTCAGCGTGGCGTTGATCCTGGCCTTCGCTAACCGTCTGGCACCGACACGAACGATTCGCTCCGGCATCAGCCTGGCCAATGTCGGCTATGCCTTGCCGGGCTCGGTACTGGCGGTGTCGATCATGCTCGCGTTCAGTTATCTGGACCGCGAGCTGGTGGTGCCGCTGTCGGGCTGGTTGGGTGGCGCGGGCAAGCCGCTGTTGCTGGGTAGTTTGTCGGCGTTGGTGTTGGCGTATCTGGTGCGATTCCTGGCGGTGGCCTACGGGCCGTTGGAAAGCAGCCTGGCGCGAATACGCCCATCGTTGCCGGAAGCGTCGCGCAGTCTTGGCGTCGGTGGCCCGCGACTGTTTTTCAAAGTGTATCTGCCGTTATTGCTGCCCGGGGCGTTGAGCGCAGCACTGCTGGTGTTCGTGGATGTCCTCAAGGAAATGCCCGCTACCTTGCTGATGCGCCCGTTCGGCTGGGATACCTTGGCGGTGCGCATCTTTGAAATGACCAGCGAGGGCGAATGGGCACGGGCCTCCTTGCCGGCACTGACGCTGGTACTGGTCGGCCTTTTGCCGGTGATTGGGCTGATCCGCAGGTCTGCGAGGCAAATCGGTTAGGTGTCAGTACTCCGGCTTGCGGCTACAATGCGCGGCATTCGGTGCGCTTCGTCTTTCGGAGCGGGTCGCTGGACGTGGCTGCGGGCCTTGTAATTCAAGGCGTTCAGGCGCGAATAGCTGCTCCGCGCACCTTCGCCAAGCCCGGAAGGAGAAACCCATGGGACAGCGTACGCCTCTGTATGACCTGCATCTCGCCCTCGGCGCGAAAATGGTCGATTTTGGCGGTTGGGATATGCCTCTGCATTACGGTTCGCAAGTTGAAGAACACCACCAGGTGCGACGCGACTGCGGGGTGTTCGATGTATCCCATATGACCGTGATCGATGTCACAGGCCGTCAGGCCAAGGAATGGCTTCAGTATTTACTGGCCAATGATGTGGATCGTTTGCACGGCAGCGGCCGTGCGTTGTACAGCGCCATGCTCAACGAGCAGGGCGGGGTGGTCGACGACATGATCGTCTACCGCACCGAAACCGGTTACCGGCTGGTGGTCAATGCCGCCACCCGCGACCAGGACATGGCGTGGATGCAGGCGCAGTTGGGGCATTTTTCGGTGCAGCTGCAAGAGCGGTCCGAGTTGGCCATGCTGGCTATCCAAGGCCCGCATGCCCGGCAGAAAATCGCCGAACTGGTGACCCAGTCCCGCAGCAACCTGATCCACCAGCTCAAGCCCTTTGAGGGCCAGGCCGACGGCGACTGGTTTATTGCCCGCACGGGTTATACCGGCGAAGACGGCCTGGAGATTGTCCTGCCTGCCGATCAGGCTCCGGGCTTTTTCAACGACCTGGTCGGCGCCGGCATTTCACCCATCGGTCTTGGCGCCCGCGATACGTTGCGCCTGGAAGCCGGTATGAACCTGTATGGCCAGGATATTCACCAGGACGTTTCACCGCTCGCGGCCAATATGGCGTGGAGCATTGCCTGGGAGCCTGTCGAGCGCAATTTCATCGGCCGTGCGGCACTGGAGGCGGAAAAAGCCGCAGGTGTGCAGTTCAAACTGGTCGGGCTGGTGCTGGAGGAACGCGGGGTTTTGCGCGCTCATCAAGTGGTTCGTATCGCCAATGTTGGCGAAGGAGAGATCACCAGTGGTAGTTTCTCTCCTACGCTGAGTAAATCCATTGCCTTGGCGCGTGTACCGACGGCCACCGCCGATCGGGCCGAAGTGGAAATCCGCGGCAAGTGGTACCCGGTTCGAGTGGTCAAGCCGACCTTCGTGCGCCATGGCAAAACCTTGATCTAACCTATTTCCGGCAGGCCGAAGGCCGCTGACATTTCTTCTTGAGGACACAGACTATGAGCGATATCCCTGCCGAACTGCGTTTTGCCGAAAGCCACGAATGGGCCCGTCTGGAAGCTGACGGCACGGTGACCGTCGGGATCTCTGACCATGCTCAGGAAGCGCTGGGTGATGTGGTGTTCGTTGAGCTGACGGAAGTCGGCAACGTGTTTGCCGCAGAGGCCCAGGCGGGGGTGGTCGAGTCGGTGAAAGCGGCTTCGGATATCTACTCGCCGATTGCTGGCGAAGTGATTGCGGTCAACGAAGAGCTGAGTGCCAGCCCTGAATTGTTGAACTCCGATCCTTACGGCGCCTGGATCTTCAAGCTCAAGCCAAGCAACCCGGCTGACCTGGAAAAACTGCTGGATGCCGCCGGCTACAAGGCCGCCATCGGCGAGTGATGCTGCCGCTGGAGCCGGGCAACCCGGCTCCAGCGACGCTTTTCAGCGCTGCAATACCGCTTTTACAGCAGCTACAGACCGCTCGACATCCGCCTCTGTCATCGCCGTGAACATCGGCAACGACACGATCAAACGTCCAACACGCTCGGCTACCGGGAACATGCCTTCCTTGAACCCCTGTGCCCGATACAGGCTCAGCAGGTGGATCGGTGGATAGTGATAGCCAATGCCGACGCCGTGGGCCTGCATCTGCTCCATGAATGTCGCACGTGCCGGCAGGCCGTCCTGGCGTTCAGGCAGCACGAGTTGGAACAGGTGCCAGTTGCTGTTTTCGAAATCCGCGGGTGGCAGTTGTGCGCCGTATTTATCTTCAAAATCGCTGCCGAAGCATTTGAAGTAGTGTCGTGCCAGGTTCTGGCGATGGGCGGTGATCTTCTCGATATGAGCGAACTGCCCAAGGCCGATGGCGGCGGCGATGTCGGTCATGTTGAACTTGCCGCCCAACACGTCGACGTCCAGGCCATCGAAACCTGTACGCGTCACGCCCTGCAGGCGATATTTTTCTGCCAGGCGCGCTTCCTCGGCGTTGTTCAACACCAGGCAACCGCCTTCAGAAGAGGTGATGTTTTTGTTGGCCTGGAAGCTGAACGACACGAAGTCACCGGTAGCGCCGATACGTTCGCCGTCCCAGCTGGAACCCAACGCCTGAGCGGCGTCTTCGATAATGCGCAGATTGTACTTGTTGGCCAGCGCATAAAGCATTGGCATGTCCAGGGGCAGGCCCGCCAGGAACACCGGGATGATCGCCTTGGTGCGCGGGGTAATTGCGGCTTCTACCTGAGCCAGGTCGATATTGCGGGTGACCGAGTCGATATCGGCAAACACCGGCTTGGCGCCCACTTCCAGGATCACGTTGGCTGTGGCGACCCAGGAGATCGGAGTGGTGATGACTTCATCGCCAGCACCGATACCGGCGATGCGCAAGGCGATCTCCATGGTGCAGGTGCCCGAGTTGAAAGTGCGCACCGGGCGCCCACCAAAGTACTCCGATAGCTGAGCTTCGAATGCCTGCACCTTCGGCCCGCTGGTAATCCAGCCGGAGCGCAATACATCGCCGACTGCCGCGATGGTGGCTTCATCAATGGTAGGTTTGGAGAACGGCAGAAAAGGCTGTTGGCTCATGACGAAGAAGGCATCCGTTTCAGGTAAACGATGAATAATAGACGTATCAATACCGCATGGTTGCACGGTTTGACTGAATATAGGCTGTCACACGTGAATGAATCGTCATGGTACGGGCAAAAAAATGCCGCTTCAGAAAGCGGCATTTTTTCAGCGAGTGCTATTACTCGGTAACGGCATTTTTCGCCAGGATGGCGTTAGCCAGTTCCATGTCGGTGGCCTTCAGGCCAGGGTTGTCGGCGCGGACTTTCTGCATGGCGGCTTCCAGGTACGGCCCGCGAATACCACCATCGCTGGCAACGAAGCTGCCGGCGTCGTCTTGCGCGGCAACGACCATCTTGTGGTCCTTGAAGGTCAGGTAGGTCGAGCCGGTGGTAGCACCCGATGAGATGACGTTACGCCAGAAGCTGTCGGCCATGGCTGAGCCGACAGGAAGAGAAAGCACGGCAAGGGTTGCGACAGCATATTTAAGACGCATGATGGGTGACTCCGGGTGGGTTATCTGAACGATTTGATTGTAGTTAACCCAACCGAGTTCCATCACTGACTAAACAGTTTCGACTTGCAAAACTGCCCCGTTCTGCGCGGTAACGCGTACTTGAGCGCCTACGGCGCTGTCCGGCCCGGTCACCATCCACACCCCATCGCCGACTTTTATCTTGCCCCGGCCATCGACGATGGCCTGGTGCACCACAAATGTGCGACCGATCAACTCCGAACCACGCATGTTCAGCCCCGGCTGATCGCTGACCTTGGCGCTGCTGCGCTGGCGTTTCCACCAGTACACCGCTGTCAGGATCGACAACACGGCGAACAGCAGCAGTTGCCATTCCAGCCCGAGCGGCGGGATCAGGAACTTGATCACGCCCACGGCCGCCGCCGCGATGCCCATCCACAGCAGGTAACCACCGGCGCCGAAGACCTCGAGGATCAACAACACCGTGCCCAGTGCCAGCCAATCCCAGAACGACAGATGCTGCAGGAAATCCCACATGACGAGTGCCTCAGCCTTTCTTGTTGTCGAAGGTGGCCTTGACGATTTCGCCGATGCCACCGACGGCGCCGATCACTTGGCTGGCCTCCAGCGGCATCAGGATCACCTTGCTGTTGTTGGCCGAAGCCAGCTTGCCCAGCGCATCGATGTATTTTTGCGCGACGAAGTAGTTCACCGCCTGCACGTCGCCCGATGCGATAGCCTGCGAAACCACCTGGGTCGCACGGGCTTCCGCTTCGGCCTGACGTTCACGGGCTTCGGATTCCAGGAACGCCGCCTGACGGCTACCCTCGGCCTCAAGGATCTGCGCCTGCTTCTTGCCTTCGGCAGTCAGGATCGCCGATGCCCGAAGGCCCTCGGCCTCCAGGATTTGCGCACGCTTGATCCGCTCGGCCTTCATCTGGCCCGACATGGCGGCCATCAGGTCGGCAGGTGGGCTGATGTCCTTGATCTCGATGCGGGTGATCTTGATGCCCCAGGGTGCCGTCGCTTCATCGACGGTGCGCAGCAGTTTTTCGTTGATGCCGTCACGCTGGCTCAACATGGCATCCAGCTCCATGGAGCCGAGCACGGTACGAATATTGGTTTGCAGCAGGTTGCGGATGGCGTGTTCGAGGTTGTTGACCTCGTAGGCCGCCTGGGCGGTGTTGACCACCTGGAAGAAGCACACGGCGTCGATCTGCACGGTGGCGTTGTCGGCGGTGATCACTTCCTGAGGGGGAATATCCAGCACGCTTTCCATCACGTTGATCTTGCGACCGATGCGGTCCATGACCGGGATGATGATGTTGAGGCCGGGTTTGAGGGTGTTGGTGTAGCGGCCGAAACGCTCGACTGTCCACTGGTAGCCCTGGGGCACCACTTTAAAACCCATGAACAGGATGGCGGCGGCCAACCCCACGAACAAAAGCAGTACGGTTCCGATCTGCATGGCGATTCCCTATCTGAAGGTGTCAGTAAAACGATGTTCGACCGATTGTAACGGTCTGGTCACGGATAAGGACGGTTTCACGGCTGCACAATCAAAGGATTTGTTTCTGAATCCCCAGGCGTGACCCGTAACACTTCCGCCAATGTGGTCAGGCCGGCATTCACTTTCTCCAGGCCGGCCATGCGCAGGCTGCACATGCCTCGCTCGACAGCCGCCCGGCGCAACGCCTGCACGTCGGCCCCGGGCGTGATCAATCCCTTGAGCGGTTCGTCCATCAGCATGATTTCGTAGAGCCCGGCTCGGCCTCGATATCCGCTGTCGCGACACTCCACGCATCCGACCGCCTCGTGGGCAGTTTCCGGTGCATTTACTCTTTGCTTGCAGTGAGGGCACAAGAGGCGCACCAAACGCTGCGCCATCACTCCTATCAGCGTAGCTTTGATCAAATAATGAGCAATGCCCAGTTCCTGCAGGCGGCTGATGGCGCTGGGGGCATCGTTGGTGTGCAGGGTCGACAGCACCAGGTGCCCGGTGAGCGCGGCCTGGATCGCCATTTCTGCGGTTTCCTGGTCGCGAATTTCGCCGATCATGATGATATCCGGGTCCTGACGCAGCAGTGCGCGTATGCCGCTGGCGAAGGTCAGGCCGATGTTGTGCTGCACCTGCATCTGGTTGAAGGCGGGTTCGACCATCTCGATCGGGTCCTCTACCGTGCACAGGTTGACCTCGCGGGTCGCCAGTTGCTTGAGCGTGGCGTAAAGCGTGCTGGTCTTGCCCGAGCCGGTAGGGCCGGTGACCAGAATGATGCCGTTGGCTTGGCCGGTCATCGCGTGCCAGCGTTGCTGATCCGCGGGCGACAAGCCCAATTGATCAAAATCCTTGAGCAATACCTGCGGGTCGAAAATCCGCATCACCAGCTTTTCGCCAAAGGCCGTCGGCAAGGTGGAAAGGCGCAGTTCCACTTCCGCGCCCGTCGGGCTCTTGGTTTTGACCCGACCGTCCTGGGGTTTGCGTTTTTCTGCCACATTCATCCGGCCCAGGCTTTTCAAGCGGCTGACCACCGCCATGGTGACCTGCGGCGGGAACTGGTAGACGTCGTGCAATAACCCGTCGATGCGGAAACGCACACGGCTCTGGTCGCGGCAGGGTTCGATATGGATATCGCTGGCCCGTTGGGCAAAGGCGTACTGCAGCAGCCAGTCGACGATGTTGACGATATGCGCATCGTTGGCATCCGGCTCCTCGTCGCCGGCACTCAGGTTGAGCAGCTCGAAGTTACCGGGCGCCGCCGCCTTCTGATCTGCGCCGCTGACCGACCTGGCCAGCCGGTAGAACTCGGCGATGCAGCGCTGAATATCCTGGGGGTTGGCGACTACGCGTTTGATCGAGCGTTTAAGCACTTGCGCCAACCCGGCCTCCCAACCGGTGACATAGGGCTGTGCGCTGGCGACGGTGACGGTCTGCGCGTCGACGGCCACCGCGAGTATGGTGTGGCGTTGTGCGAAGGCGTGGGACATCAATGGCACGACCGCCGCCACGTCGATCTTCAGCGGGTCGATACGCCAATAGGGCTGCCCGGCCTGGCGGGCCAGCCATTGGGTCAGGGTTTCCAGGCAGGGGCCCTGGGCGGCGATACATTCAAGGGGGTGCTGGGTGTTGTCGGCCGGTACCCTCGCCAAGCGCTGCGCAACGTCGGATGTAATCAGTCCGGCGTCGATCAATGCCGGCAGCATCGGGTGAAGTTCCAATCGTCGATCGACGGGCATGGTGGATTTTCCTGGGGTAGTGGAGGTCAACCCCAGGCTAGCCGGCCCCTGAATATCCTTCTGCCCGCGTGTATTTCATGCCTTTACTGAGCGGCCGCCAATCTCGCTGGAGGCTGCGCAGAATCAGCCGGCCATAGCTCCAGCGAGCACACGCTGATCAGGTTTCGAATCTTTTCACCGATCACTTGGGCACGGTGCCAGCTCAAACCATCCATCACGATATCGAGGCTCAACAGGTCGTCCTCGCGGTCCAGGTGTACCTGCCGTGGCGTCAGGCATTGCAAAGCGAAATAGTTGAGTACACGGCACAACACATCGGGCTCAGCCTCGGCAATGATGCGGTAATGGGCCTGGCAATGGGCGCTGTTGACGGCCCAGGCATCGACGCGGGCGGCAGGTTGGGTGGCTTCGACGGCGTGCATGGGAAATCTCCGAATCAGGTTGGAGAAATTTTTACATTCGTCAGCGGAGATTTCTTATCTAAAATGAGCATAAATAGCGATTAATTGAATGGATCAATTCAATCAATTCTTCAAAATGAGTATTTTTATGCACAGTGAGTTGGACGCGTACGACCGCCGTATCCTGGCCTTGCTACAAGAGGATGCTTCGTTGTCCAGTGCGCAGATCGCCGAGCAGGTGGGCCTGTCGCAGTCACCTTGCTGGCGGCGCATTCAACGGCTTAAAGAAGAGGGGGTGATTCGTGGTCAGGTCACCTTGCTGGATCGCAAGAAGATCGGCCTCAACACGCAGATCTTTGCCGAGGTCAAACTCAACGCCCACGGTCGTTCCAACTTAACAGAGTTCACCGAGGCGATTCGCGGGTTTTCGGAAGTGTTGGAGTGTTATGTGCTGATGGGGGCGGTGGATTTCCTGCTGCGCATCGTGACGTCGGATATCGAGGCGTATGAGCGGTTTTTCTTCGAGAAACTCTCAATGGTGCCGGGTATTCAGGAGGTCAATTCGATTGTGGCGTTGTCGGAGATCAAATCCACCACCAGCCTGCCAGTGTTGCGCTGACAAGGCGCACCTCATCGGGAGCAAGCCCCTTTCCACATTTTGATGTGTGAATACATGCCAATGTGGAAGCGGGCTTGCTCGCGAAAGCGCCCTTACAGGCGCAGCAAGGTTTTCCAGGCGCGATTCTGATACACCGCAATTGCCTGATGCATACGCGCATCCAGGGATTCATCGGTGATCGGCTGGTTGGCCAGTTGCACCAACTTGTTCAGCTCGCCGTACAGGCGGTCCAGTTCCGGAATATCCACCACCTGACGTGCATGATGCAGCCAGGCCTGGATGCGTTCGAGGCGCGGCAGTTGCTCGGCCAGGTCTTCCGGTTGTTGCTGGTAGCGTGGCAGTTGCAGGGCGACAGCATCTTCGGCCAGCAGGCGTGGCAGCCAGTTGGTGATCTGCGCGGCGCCCTGGCGGTTGCCCCGCACGTTGCGGTCCGCGGTCCAGGTGCGGGCCAGCAGCCAGCGGGAAGCGTTCAGCGAGAACAGGCCCCAGCGCACGTCTTCCAATTCTTCGATGAATTGTTCCGGCGCAGCTTTGCGGATGTCTTCATCATCGTCACCGGCCTGTACCAGCGGGCGCCAGTCTTCCAGCAATGCATCCAGTGCGCTGCGCAGCTCGCTGGTGGATTGACGTGGTGCAGCCTGGCCGAGGCTGCCGACCAGGGCGCGCAATTCGCCGAGGTTGTCGACCCAGTCCTGCAACAGCCGCCAGTGGCCATTGAAGCGGTACTGCTCAGCCAGGCGCTGGCTGCTGCCCAGCAGGTGCCACATGATGGCGGCGAAGGCGTCGTCCAATGGCATTTCGGCGTGAATCTGCGGCGCCGGCAGGCTCAGCGAATAGCTGCCGGCGTCGTACAGACGGTAGCCGCGCTCGGCCTTGCTGATATCGCAAGGCATCAGCGCCAGGGTTGCGGCCAGTTCGGCGGCCAGTTCCAGCAGGGCGGCCGGTTCGCCTTCGCGCAATTCCAGTTCCAGTTCGCAGATTTCTTCTTTCTGCTTGCCGACGACAACATGCCCCAGGTCCAGGGCGGCCTCGATGACCACCTTGGCTTTACCGCGGCCCCAGGCGATTTCGGCGCGTTCGCGGACAAAGTCGGTGGTGAAGATCGGCTTGAGGGTCTTTTTGTCCAGCTCGGCCAGTTGCTCGGGCCAGCACTCGCCGTCGAGTTTCTTCACGTCGAGCTTGGCTTTGGGCAAATCCCAGTTGTATTCGTTACGTTCCGACAAGCCGGCGACACTCTGGCCACGGGTCTTGAGGGTCTGGATGATGTCGTCACCGTCCTTGCGCAGGCGCAGGGCGACTTTGGCCTGGGCCAGGTCACGCTCTGGGGTGTCGAAGTACTGATTCATCAACTCACGGCGTTCCCAGCCACTTTTGTTGCGTTTTTTCAGGAGCGGGTGCTCACGCAGCGCGGCGAGGGTCTCGCGGCTGACGCGGAGCTTGATTTCGGTTTCTTTTTGCATGGCCGGAACATCCAGGATCGGGAGTGCAGCCGGGGAAAAGAGTGGCTGCCAAGGCCGTGCAGTGTACAGGACTGAGCCCGGCAACGCGCCGCAACGGTTTATTGTGTTGTGCAGATGGCTCTATAGTGGGGCTCATCCGGGAAGTTGAGAGACCGCGTATGCCGTTACCTACCCTGAAAGAGCAATTCGCTGCGCTGATTGCCGCACCGTCGGTCAGTTGCACCCAAGCGTCTCTCGACCAGACCAACCGCCCGGTGATCGATTTGCTCGCCGGCTGGCTGGGCGACCTGGGTTTTGCCATCGACATCCAGCAAGTCAGCCCCGGTAAATTCAACCTGCTCGCCAGTTTCGGCAGCGGCCCGGGTGGCCTGGTGTTGGCGGGGCACAGCGACACCGTTCCTTATGATGCGGCCTTGTGGAAGACCGATCCGTTGAAGCTGACGGAAGTCGATGGCCGTTGGGTAGGACTGGGCAGCTGTGACATGAAAGGCTTTTTTGCGCTGGCAATCGAAGCCGTATTGCCGCTGCTGGATCAACCGTTCAAGCAACCGTTGCTCATCCTGGCGACCTGTGACGAAGAAAGCTCGATGTCCGGCGCCCGCGCGCTGGCCGAAGCGGGCCGCCCGTTGGGGCGTGCGGCGGTGATTGGTGAGCCCACCGGCCTCAAGCCGATCCGCCTGCACAAAGGCGTAATGATGGAACGCATCGATATCCTTGGCCAAAGCGGCCACTCCTCGGACCCGAGCCTGGGCCATAGCGCCCTTGAAGCCATGCATGACGCCATTGGCGAACTGCGCGGCCTGCGCCTGGCCTGGCAGCGTGAGTACCGCAACCCGCAATTCAGCGTGCCCCAGCCGACCCTGAATTTCGGTTGTATCCATGGTGGCGACAACCCCAATCGCATCTGCGGCCAATGTTCCCTGGAGTTCGACCTGCGGCCCCTGCCGGGCATGGACCCCCAGGTGCTGCGCGATGCAATCCGGCAAAAGCTGCAACCCGTGGCCGAGCGCCATCAGGTCAGGATCGACTACGCGCCGTTGTTCCCCGAAGTCCCCCCGTTCGAGCAGCCGGAAGACGCCGAACTGGTCCGGGTCGCGCAGCGATTGACCGGCCATCGTGCCGAAGCAGTAGCGTTCGGCACCGAAGCGCCTTATCTTCAGCGCCTTGGTTGTGAAACCCTGGTGCTGGGCCCCGGCGACATCGCCTGCGCCCATCAACCGGGCGAGTACCTCGAAATGTCACGCTTGACGCCTACAGTGCGTCTATTGCGGGAGCTGATCGAGCATTACTGCCTGAAACCCGCATAATTTACCCCCTGCCCATTCGTACATAGAAGGAGAGCGAGCGTGTCGCCAAGCCTGTTCCGACGATAACCATCAGCCCGCTGTGCGCTTTCACGATTCATCCTTGTTTGGCTGCTACTTATTACAGGCCCAGGTTTTATGCCCGAATACGTCAATTGGCTTCGTCACGCTTCGCCCTACATCAACGCCCACCGCGACTGCACCTTTGTGGTCATGCTGCCTGGCGATGGTGTGGAACATCCGAACTTCGGCAATATCGTCCATGACCTGGTGCTGCTGCACAGCCTGGGTGTGCGGCTGGTGCTGGTACACGGCTCGCGCCCTCAGATCGAAACGCGCCTTGCGGCCCGCGGCCTGACCCCGGCCTACCATGAAGGCTTGCGCATCACTGATGCTGCGACGCTGGAATGCGTGATCGACGCCGTTGGCCACCTGCGTATCGCCATCGAGGCGCGCCTGTCCATGGACATGGCCTCTTCACCGATGCAGGGTTCGCGCCTGCGTGTCGCCAGTGGCAACCTGGTGACTGCCCGCCCTATCGGCGTGCTCGAAGGCGTGGATTACCACCACACCGGCGAAGTGCGCCGGGTCGACCGCAAGGGCATCAACCGTCTGTTGGACGAGCGCTCGATTGTGCTGTTGTCGCCCCTGGGCTACTCGCCCACCGGTGAGATTTTCAACCTGGCCTGCGAAGACGTCGCCACCCGCGCCGCCATCGACCTGGGTGCCGACAAGCTGTTGCTGTTCGGCGCCGACATGGGCCTGATCGATGAAAACGGCCGGCTGGTGCGCGAACTGCGCCCGCAGCAAGTACCGGCGCATTTGCAACGCCTGGGCGCGAACAACTATCAGGCCGAATTGCTCGATGCCGCTGCCGAGGCTTGCCGCGGTGGAGTAGGGCGCAGTCATATCGTCAGCTACGCCGAAGACGGCGCTCTGCTCACGGAGCTGTTCACCCGCGACGGCGGCGGTACGCTGGTGGCCCAGGAACAATTCGAACAGGTGCGCGAGGCGGCGATTGAAGACGTCGGCGGCTTGCTCGACCTGATCAGCCCGTTGGAAGAGCAGGGCATTCTGGTGCGCCGCTCGCGTGAAGTGCTGGAGCGTGAAATCGAGCAGTTCAGCGTGGTCGAGCGTGAAGGCATGATCATCGCCTGCGCGGCGCTGTACCCGATCGCGGATTCGGATGCCGGTGAGCTGGCGTGTCTGGCGGTGAACCCGGAGTACCGTCACGGTGCGCGGGGTGACGTGTTGCTCGAACGCATCCAGACCCGTGCCCGGGCGCAGGGGCTGAAGACGCTGTTTGTCCTCACCACCCGCACCGCTCACTGGTTCCGCGAGCGCGGCTTTGTGCCGAGCAGCGTGGATCGCCTGCCGTCGGCGCGGGCGTCGCTGTACAACTACCAGCGTAATTCGAAGATTTTCGAGAAAGCGCTCTAGGCCCTCAATTAAGGAGGGAGGGCACCGCCCCTCCCACAGGTTATCCATCGTCTGCTCTATCGCTTAACTGACAGGCATTAGACCTGCCCCTCCCTTATGCCTTGCCACCCCAGCGGCTTTCGTCGTTGCGCATCACTAGCACTTCAGAAGCATTGATCTGCGCCGATACGATAAACATCACGTTCGATAGATTGCGTGAAGCCGCGCCTGCGAGGGGCGGGCGCCATCGGCTGCTCATGGGGCGGGGCGCTTTGACAGCAAAAGAAATTATTAGTGACACAAAAACTGTAACAAATTGACGGGAGGATGTGCCTTTGGCCATGATGGCGTCGCCTTTTTGATCGTGGGTGACGTATGCAAAGGTACGGCCGCACTAATCGATCTAAAGAAAGGCTGGTAAAGACTTTTCAGGTATTAGCTTTTGGAGCGATTGGTCTACGCTGACCATCTCGCTCATCGGCCAGGCTTATTCCTGAATCGTATGAAAAAGAATGAAGTAATTCTTTTTGGGTGTATGAAAAACTCATTACCCTGCAGGGACCAAATTAACTGCGATTAGACGAAGGTAGTAGACATATCAGGTTACGATTGACTTGGTAGTCACTATCTGGCGCTAATCGCGCATCTGTGGATCACGGGCGTCAGACCCGAGACCTTAGAAATACAAAAATTAGAAATGAGAGGAGCGGTACATGAAGAAGTCAACATTGGCGTTGGCCGTGGCTGTGGCTGCAATTGCACAACAGGCACACTCCGCCGGTTTCATCGAAGACAGCAAGGCCACTCTGGGTCTGCGTAACTTCTACATCAACACTGACAACCGTGATGGTGCCAGCAGCCCACGTTCCAACAGCCAGAGCAAGAACGCTGAATGGGGCCAAGGTTTTGACCTGCGTTTCATCTCGGGTTACACCCAAGGTACTGTTCAGTTTGGTGTTGATGCCATCGGCCTGTATGGCCTGCGACTGGATTCCAGCCGTGCGGACCACGGTAACTACACCGGTACAGCGTCCGGCGGTACCGTTTTCCCAAGCGACGGCAACAAGGCTGTCCGCGACTACGCCAGCCTGGGCTTGACCGGTAAGGTCAAGATTTCCCAGACCGAGCTGAAAATCGGCACCCTGCAGCCAAACAACCCGGTCATCAAGACCAACGACGGTCGTTTGTTGCCACAAACCTTCCAGGGCGGCCAGATCACGTCGAACGAGATCAAAGACCTGACCCTGACTGCCGGCCAGATCGAGCACGCCAAAGGTCGTAACTCCAGCAACAACGAAGGTCTGTCCCTGGCAGGTGCCAACGGCAGCTCGAACTATGACGCAGGTAACTTCGTCAACAAGTTCTACTTCGCGGGCGCTGACTACAAAATCACCAAAGACCTGACCGCTTCGTACTACTTCGGCGAGCTGAAAGACTTCTACTCGCAGAACTTCCTGGGCTTGGTACACAACTGGGCAATCGGCCCGGGCGTGCTGAAAAGCGACCTGCGCTACTACCGTAGCCGTGACAACGGCGCCAATGGCGATACCGCTGGTTACTACACCACCGGTTACTACGGTGGCACCACCACCAAGGGCAAGGTCGACAACGACCTCTACAGCTACCTGGCACTGTACTCGGTGGCTGGTCACACCTTTGGTGGCGGTTACCAGTACACCAAGGGTGACAGCGACTTCCCTTGGCTGAACCAAGGTGACGGCTCGTCGAACAGCACCATCACCGACATGCAAATCCAGAAGTTCGCCCGCGCTGGCGAGCGTACCTGGCAAGCTCGCTACGCTTATGACTTCGCCAAAGTCGGCGTACCTGGCCTGACCGCTGGTATCGTTTACCTCAAAGGTACCAACATCCAGACCACCACCGGCGACAAGTCCGAGTGGGAGCGTGATATCACCCTGGCATACGTCGTTCCAGAAGGCCCGCTGAAAAACCTCGGCGTTGCCTGGAAAAACGCAATGTGGCGCACCGATGTTGCTACCCGCGACCAAGACGAAAACCGTCTGATCGTCAGCTACTCGATTCCACTGTTGTAAGTGCTTAAAGCCTTGCCCGGCGCAATGCCGGGCAAGGTGTCTTGCTTTCAAGTCGGGCTCAACCCCCGCAAGCCCTTCCCGAAACCCCTCTTTGTACAGCGTCTCAAGGCCTTCTCGAACCTTGAAACCGATGTTGATCCTCGCCCGTCGCCAAGTCCAATGAACAGATTTTTAATATTCTTTTATCGTCTAGATAAATCGATATTTATTCTTTTTAAATAATCTCCAACCCATGCACAGTAGGCTTTATAAGCATTCACCAGGAGCCACACCATGAGCCTAAGATTGGGCGACATCGCCCCCGACTTCGAACAGGATTCCAGCGCCGGCAAGATTCGTTTCCATGAGTGGCTGGGCGATAGCTGGGGTGTGCTGTTTTCCCACCCGGCGGACTTCACGCCGGTGTGCACCACCGAGCTGGGTTTCACCGCCAAGCTCAAGGACGAATTTGCCCAGCGCGGCGTCAAGGCGATTGCCCTGTCGGTCGACCCGGTGGACTCGCACCACAAGTGGATCGAAGACATCAACGAAACCCAGAACACGGTCGTCAACTTCCCGATCCTGGCCGACGCCGATCGCAAGGTGTCGGACCTCTACGACCTGATCCATCCGAACGCCAGTGACACCCTCACCGTGCGTTCCCTGTTCGTCATCGACCCGAACAAGAAGATTCGCCTGACGATTACCTACCCGGCAAGTACCGGTCGCAACTTCCACGAAATCCTGCGGGTCATCGACTCGTTGCAGTTGACCGACAACCACAAGGTCGCCACCCCCGCCAACTGGCAGGACGGTGACGAAGTGGTGATCGTGCCGTCACTCAAGGATGAAGAGGAAATCAAGAAGCGCTTTCCCAAAGGCTACCGGGCGGTGAAGCCATACCTGCGCCTCACCCCTCAGCCCAACCGTTAACACAGGACCTATGTGGGAGGGGGCTTGCTCCCGATGGCGGGGTGTCAGTCAATACATCCACTACTGACACACCGCCATCGGGAGCAAG
>NZ_QODI01000026.1:0-63057 GCF_009935975.1 Pseudomonas sp. Q1
GACGGGATCGTGGCAAGCGCGATGATGCACGCTCGGGTGGGAATTATCGAGTCGTATTGAGTGGCAGCGTCTGGCCGATAGCTGCCAGTCATCCCAGCAGCTTGGGCCAACGCTCACGCCCTCTGAGAAATAAATCTGTCCCCTTTTTCCCCGACCGCTTCGAAACCGGCTGGCGCAATGCGGTTGAACATCGCTTCCAACAAAACGCTGCGGCGGCTGGCGGTGCAGATTATGTGTGGGTTCCTTGTTCTGGGTCGGGGGAACCGTAGCGGTGTCAGCTGGGGGGATCCAGCAGGGAAATCAGGCGCGGATTGATGCTGTCGGGTTGTATCTCGAGAATCGCCAGCGTGACCGGCAATTTGAAACGCCGAGGGCCAGCGCTACCGGGGTTCACGTATAGACGATCGCCGTGCCATTCGATGCGAGGTTTGTGTGAATGGCCGGTGATGATGAGCTTTATGTCTGGATCTAGATCGGCGGGGACGTCGGCGATGTCGTGGACAAGAAGGGTGTGCCAGCCGTTGAGGGTGCAGGTCAGGAGGTCAGGGAGGTCTTTGGCCCATGGGCTGCTGAGATCATTGTTGCCGCGCACGGCGTGGACGGGGGCAATTTTGGCCAATTGGGCGAGGATGTCCGGATTGCCGATGTCGCCGGCGTGGATGATCAAGTCACAGCCTTGGAGCGCGCCGATGGCTTCGGGGCGGAGGAGATTGTGAGTGTCGGAGATTAGAGCGGTTTTCATGGGTCAAATTTCCGTGGACGTTTCGGGTGGGAGTGACTGTTTTCGACCCAAAGCTGCACTACGCGCACTGCACAAGGCGGTCGCGCCCCTTCCGGGTCAAGCTATCCGCATCTTTTCAGCAGCGGATAGGCATCGGCAAACTTCATAGCCGCCCCACCAAACGTTTCAACGTTGTCCTCGCCTTAAGGTGGCCTGGTCGCTGACAACTCAGGTTGGGCGTATTGCTGATGGATAAGTTGATGACGCACGAGGCGGCTATCAGCTAGACGCTTTACCCACAAAAGGTCGCCGAGTCGTCTCAGACTATGCAAAAACCCGGCGACCTCTTGCATATATAGCCGGCGCAGGATCTTCTACAGGCTGTCCCCGTTTCGACCTCAAGAGCATGATGGGTCCATGAGAGATACCCCCTACACACTGTTCATGCGCTTTCAGACGCCCGACCCTGGCATTGCCCCACGCGAACAGGCGCCGATGCTCGCCCAGGAGCAAGCCTGGGCGCGGGAGCACGCATGCAGGCACCGTTTCAGCTGGATCGAAGTGTTGGTGCCGCCGCTGTGCTTTGGCCCTGTACTGCCGGGTATCGCGTTTTTACTGGGCCTGTTGCTCTATCGCTCGTTATTCGCCCCCGGCCTGGATATTGACCGGATCGTCGGAGCCTCCTTTGGCTGGCTTGCCCTCGCCACGCTGCTCTTCATGGCGGGCTGGGGGTTACACAACTTCTTGCGCGATGCCCGCGACCCGACCAAACGCTACTGGCGGTCCATGCCGGAGCAAGGGTTGGTCGAGCTTGAGCACCATGGCCTGGTATCCGGCACCAGCCTGTGGTCCTCCGATTATGATCCGGACTGCAACACCCTCATGCAATGGGCAAAAGGCAAGCTTGAATGCGTGCAACACAGCGGTGTGACGCAATGGGTCCTGGCCAAGACGACTGCGGGCCACTGGCTGGTGCTCAAGGAGGAATATCCAGGCAACTTCAGCTATGGACGGGTTGGCAAAATGCCCACCCCGGACAAGCACATGCAGCCCTGCCAGGCACTGACGTTCGCCTTTGCCCCCGGCACCCACCTCTGTCTCGGCAGGCGTTTCAGCGGTGCGCCGATGCCATTGGTCGACACGCCGTATTGGGTGTCTGCAGATGAACTCAAGCGCCTTGTCGAGGTAGCCCATCACTGGGCCTTTTTACCCCCGGACCGTTACGCCGTGGTCAATGACCAGGATGCCGAGTGGGTGCAACGGCTGGCGGACAAGGCGCAAGCCTAGGAACTAGGGTCAGACCACCATTATCGGAAGCGTGGTCTGACCCCAATCCCCCCGAAGTTTGGACCGTTCGGGAGCCGGCTTGCCAGTGATGAGGTCAGCAATGGCAACACAAGGCTTCAACCAGCGGTTGGCCTTAATACGATAGGCACCTGGATGGGCGGAATGTCCTCGCCCGCCCGCACTAGGTAGCGATCCTGCATGGGTAGGCCGTCCACTGCCGACACCACAAGACTGTCGATAACCGGATCGCCGCAGCTCTTGACCAGATAGGCCTTGGAACGGGGCTGCCCAGCCGTGAACCGGTAAAGCACGGTGACCGTGAAGGTTTGACCGGATGCCTTAACATGCTGAAACACCGTAGACATCAACAAGCGGTTGCGCTGCTCGCGTACAAATCGTTCGGTCCACAACCGGTTGTACTTCTGCACTTGCCCGGCGTCGAGTTCGAGCCCTTGCGCCAACAGTGGCTGTATCGCCTGCCAAGCTTTGTCGCCATACTTCTGCGTCGCGTCAATGTAAAGCTTCAAGGCCCCGGGCACATCGTGCGCACCGCCCTGTCCGTGCTCCATCATCTCACCCAGTGCCACCGCACCAGCTCGTCCCCCCAGTCGGTAGTAATCACGGGCTTTAATCCAATCAGCGGGCTCGCCCACCCCGTCGCGCGCCATGCGCCCGAGTTCGACATAGGCGTAAGGGTCATCCTTTGCCGCTTCGAGATACAGACCGCGGGCCATACCGATGTTCTGAGTGACGCCGTTGCCGCTCTCGTAAAACGTGCCGAGCACATGCCGGCACGTCGCATTACCAGCATCGCTGCTTCCCTTGACCATCACCATACTAGCGGGTGCAACATCCCTGCTGTAAATGGCTTCACGGCAGGCCTTGCTCTGGTTGTCGTCCCGCGTGTAATCGAAGGTGCCAAGCGGCTCGTAACGGTTGCGCTGTTCTTCGAGGTAGCGATCCATCGGAGTCTGCCGTGCCGCCTTGATGTAGTCGGCGGTGCTCTTGCCCATGTCGTTGAGGCTCTGGCAACCGGCCAGGGCGAACATCAGGCCAATCGATGCGAGGTTTCGGGTCATGCTTTACCTGTTTCCATACATGCACGGCGGTAGCTCGTGCGGGTGATCCATAGGTAGCTTGGCGAACGCGTTAGCGCAGTAGATACATGGGGCGGATCCTACCTGTCGCACGTGAAGCCCGCAAATATTGAGCACTAGCGAATGAGTGACGGTGGACTCCAGAGTTGTTCACACAAGAAGTAACGAGCCGCCCGACTAATGGGTGGTCAAGGAGCCGCTTTTGGCTGCTTCTGGCCGATAGATATGTAACAGGAGCAGCCACTAAGCTTGGAAAAATCTATCGGGCCGGCATGGGTAAAGGGCACTGGACGCCACGCCGTCAATGATTTCCTCGCTGGCAAGGCGCCCGACTATCGCCGCCAAAGTAATTCCGGGGTGCATTGCGCAAACATACGCGCCGACCACCTTGGGTAGATAACCGATAATGGGGATACCATCGGCAGGTATGGGTCTGAGTCCGACACAAGCGCTCTCCACATCTATTGAATTGACCCCATGGAGTTCGTCCCGGATTGTCTTGGCAGTTCGAAGTGCGATCGCTAACGGTTGGTTCTCCATGGCTTCGTCCAGGTAATCTTCTGCCGCCAGCAACGCACCGTCCGAGCTTTGCCTCACTTCCATTTCGGGGCTGGAGATCAGGGTGTGCACGAGGTTGGGTTGTGGTTTGTAGCGGATGAAAATGGCAGGCGAGGCCTTTATGGGTAGGGACACCTCAAGCATGTCTGTCAGCTTCGTTATGCCTGTCCCGGCTGCTAATACGACGATATCGGCATCGATGCTGCCTATTGTTGTTTCAACCCCGGACACCTTTGCACCCTGCGTTACAAATCCGAGAACTCGCGTCTGAGTAAGAATCTTCGCCCCATATGCCTCGGCGCCCGCGATTAACGCATGCGTAGCTGCCACTGCGTCGAGCGCCCCTTCTTGCGCCACAAACAAAGCAGCCTCCGGAGGATTCTTAAGATTTGGCTCAAGGTCGAGAATCTGTGATCGAGAGACCCAGTGATCCGATGCCTGCTTACCCGAAGCCGACAGCGCCGCATTCGGCATCACGCTGTATGACAAGGCGCCTGTCCATCGTATTTCCATGCCAGGCAACTGTGTTTCGAGTCGGCGGTACTCTTTGATGGCAGAAGCGCGCAGTTGCGCAATTGGGTCAGGTTCGGGATGTGTGGTATTGATCCAGGCGAATGAACTCCCAGTTACCCCAGACGCTATGCCTTGCGCCTCGACCAAGATGACATTCGCACCTTTACCAGCCAGGTGATACGCAAGTGACGCGCCTACGATGCCTGCACCAATGACAACGACTCGTTTTCCATGACCATTTCCCATATCAACCTCCGTTTTGTCGACATGCCGATGGTACGACAGCTGGGTACTTTTTGAATGTCCGCTGCTGGCCGACTTCTTCCCGTAAAAAAAGCCAAAATAAATTCGCCCCCCTTTTCGATTAGAAGCGCAGGTTTGCTTCGCCCACTGTTGCCTGATGTGATTTAAGCTGTGAAAAAGCCCGCTTTGGCGGGCTTTCTGGTTTTTGGTGAGCAGCCCAATCGCACCTTGAGCAAACCCGGCTAGGCACGCCCCCCTCGCTGTAGGCGACTCTATCGCCGACCGCCCCTCCAGGAGTTTCTTCCAGTGTCCGAAACGCCCAGCCACCTCGCCTACACCAAACGTTTCAACGTCGTCCTCGCCTATATCGAAGCCAATCTCGAAGGTGACCTGTCGGTGAATACGTTGAGCCAGGTGGCGAACTTTTCGGCGTTTCACTTCCATCGACAGTTCACTGCGTTTGTCGGCGTGCCGGTATCACGGTATGTGCAGCTGATGCGTCTGCGTCGTGCGGCCCATAGCTTGGCGGGCCTTGCCGAGTATTCGGTGCTGGATGCCGCGCTCGGTGCCGGTTTTGAAAGCCCGGAGGCGTTCAGCCGGGCGTTTCGGCGGGCGTTCGGTATGGCGCCGAGTGCGTTCAGGAAGGCGCCGAACTGGCAGACCTGGAATGCGGTGTTCGCCATCCCTCACTTTTCCAGGACGATCATCATGCAACTACGCATCGTAGTGTTCACTGAAACCCAGGTCGCCGCGCTTGAGCATCGCGGGCCCGCCGGGCTTGTCAATCAGACGACCAGCCGGTTTATCGAATGGCGCAAGCACAGCGGCCAGTCGCCGGTGGCGTCGAGCCGCACGTTTGGCATTCCCTATAACAACCCCGATACCACCCCGCCGGAGGAATTTCGTTTTGTCATCTGTGGCGAGATTGACGAGGCTGTGGCGCCGAATGCGTTTGGCGTGCATGAGCGCGTCATTCCGGGTGGGCGATGCGTGGTGGTGCGGCATGTGGGGTCGCCGGATCATATCGGCGAAACGATCTATCCGATTTATCGCGATTGGTTGCCTGCCAGTGGCGAGGAGCTTCGCGACCATCCCCTGTTCTTCCATTACCTGAGCGTTTACCCCGAGACGCCGCAGGATCAGTGGCAGACCGATGTGTATGTCCCGCTGAAATAGCGTCCGAAAAGGGGACGGATTTACTTCTGAAGGATTCCCGCCCCCTTTTCGCTCAAGCCCAGTTAGAAGCCTCGGCGCCTTGCTCCATTGCCTACAGTTGCGTCTGAATCCGCCGGCTTGTGCGCTTGAGTGGGCGTCTCTAAGGTGGCCTGGTCACTGACAACTCAGTGATCGAGTTTAGTAGCCCGCGTGACAACATGAAGTGCATGAGCCTCATCGATCAGATGTTCTTGTCTGTACTTGATGGTGGCTGTGCGCAGGGCGCCCTCGGGCGCGCCGGCTTTGTGTGTTTCCCCGGTCTACTAACCTGCGTACAGCTGCCACCCTCTCGTTTAGTAGCGAAAAGGTGTTGGCCCTCTCCATTATGAGGCGGCCGGCTTTTGCATGATGCGGGCTTTGGCGACGCTACCCGTTTTTAATGCAGATGCGGGCCAACCCCAGCTTCAACAGTTCCTTACGTAGCAGCGCGTGTTCAAGCACAGCCATTCCGGCCTGCCATTCGATCGACAGCAAATCGCTCAACTTTTGTTGGCTGACCAAGGGCTCAGCCAGAAAGTAGCTTTTGCACTCGCGGATGCTGATGACGTTTAACAGCCAGTCTCCACCCTGCGCCGTCAGCCAGTGACCGATCGTTGAACGATGCGTTCGGATGAGCGCACTGGCATCCCACACCGCCATCTGCGCGAAAACCTGCGGCAGGTTGCTATCGGCTTTCAGCCGCTTCAAATCACCAGCCAACGCGCCAATCAGGTCTGACTCGATAGTGGCTTGACACTCGGAGAAATATCGCTCGGGCCAGTCGGCTTCCAGTTTCGCCCGGCATGCGAGGACTTCATAAGCCCGGATATCCGATGGGGTGGTCAACTGCCCTGTAAAATTCAGGGTATTGTCCAGAATTGCCGTGGCCAGCAACGCAGCACTTTTTTCGCTGATCAGCGGCAACAGCCCTGCCGCTTCCCAACGCTGAAAAATCAGAGTCGCCGCTGCACCGATCGGCAGGATGTCTGCCGCAGATCCGAGCTTCTGCGCCCAATGGTTTTCAAAGCCTGGGTGATGGTCAATGACTTCCACCACCTGTTCAAGAACCACCAACGGATCGAAATGGTGGTAGTCGGAGACATCCACCAACACGAACTCATCACCCGCTCCCGGCAGATAATCGTCCAGAGATGATTGCCATCCGAGCACGGTTCTGGAGATGCTGACATTGAGCGGGGCGCTACTGACGGCCCGAGCATCAACACCTTGGTGATTCAACAGCTCGGCGTACGCAATGCAACAGGCATACGCGTCGATGTCCAGGTACGCCGAACCCGAGGTCACCACTCTCATGACACGTGGGTCACAGCGTGAGCTGCCGAGACGTTCGAAGACAGCTTCAGCGCATGGGCGATACCCTCCGGAATCCGCGCTTGCAGCGTACGTTCAAACGCTTCCCGGCTTTTCTGACAACACACCGACATCGGCCTTCCTTAAAATCAATTTTACATAATTAAAACATGTACTTAGATTGGTTTAGCACACTGCTACGTCCTCTTTCCGCGGAAAAAATCGCATTTTTTCATTGCAAAAATATGACGAAATCTAGACCGCCAGCCCGAGCGCGCGCTCAGCCAGGGCTACTACGGGTATGGATGAAAAACGGCGCGCAGCTCATGGCACTGAACGGGGAATTCAGGTCATGATGCCCCCCCGAATCAAGGACGATAACCACAATGAAAACCGCCCTGCACGCCCTGCTCCTGCTGTGCCTGACCGCCCCCGCCTTCGCCGCCGAAAACCCCGTCGGTTTCAACACCGTCACCCTGCCCGACGCACAAAACAACCGGCCACTCGAACTGGCCGTCTGGTACCCCGCCACCACCACGGCCACCCCCACGCTGATCGCCGACAACGCGGTGTTCATCGGTGCCCTCGCCGTGCCTGACGCCCCGCCGGCGGCCGGTGAACATCCGTTGGTGGTGCTCTCCCATGGTTATGGCGGTAATTGGGGCAATCAGGTGTGGCTGGCCAGTGCGCTGGCGCATCAGGGGTACATCGTCGCGGCGGTCAACCACCCGGGCACCACCTCCAAGGATCGCAACCCACACACCGCTGCGCAGTTGTGGTTACGCCCGACCGACCTGAGCCGCGCGATTGATGCGGTGCTGGCTCAGCCGAAGGCATTTGGCGCGGTCGCGGCTGGCCAGATTGCTGCCGTGGGCCATTCCCTTGGCGGCTGGACCGTGCTGGAAACCGCCGGAGCACGCTTCGATCCCGACCTGTTCAGCCGTGACTGCGGCGTCCACCCCAAGCTCGGCGGCTGCATCGGCTATCAGGCGATGAACCCCGCCGACACGCCAGCCGGCAAGGCTCGGTTGGCCGCCGATTTGAGCGACAAACGCGTCAGCGCCATAGTGTCCTTGGACCTGGGCCTGTCACGCGGCTTCTCCGACGTGAGCCTGGCGACGCTGCCGGTACCGGCGCTGGTGATTGCAGGGGGCGTGCCTTCAGAGGATATGGACCCGCAGCTGGAGTCCGCCGCCCTGGTAAAGCGCCTGCCTGAAGCAACCACGACCTATGTGCAGATCGCCGATGCCACCCACTTCAGCTTTATGTCGATCTGCAAGCCGGGCGGCATGGCGTTGATTGAGGAGAGCTCGCCGGGCGACGGCATGATTTGCCGCGATGGTGAAGAGGCTCGGCCGAGGGCGGTGATTCAACAACAGGTGGTGGGGCTGATCAGCGATTTTTTACGCCAATCGTTTCGAACTTGAAGCCGGTATCGACCTTTAAGCACCTAGGACGAGACTGGCGGATAAGGTTGAACCTCTCCCACACGTAGAGGCTCAGAACCCTACATCTTCGGGAGAATTTTATGACCAAGACTGCATTAGTCGTCGGGGCCAGCGGTATCGTTGGCAGCGCCATCACCCAGTTACTGCTCGACCAACAGTGGCAGGTCGCCGCGCTGTCCCGCCACCCCTCGCAAGTACCCGGCGTGATTCCGGTGGCCGCCGACTTGCAGGACCCTGCATCGCTGCAACAGGCCCTGGCCGATTTGAAACCCACCCATGTGTTCATCACCACCTGGTCACGCCAGGCTACCGAAGCCGAGAACATCCGTGTCAACGCGGCCATGGTGCGCAACGTGCTGAACGCCGTGCGCCCCGCCGCAAGCGTGCAGCATGTGGCGTTGGTCACCGGCTTGAAGCATTACCTCGGGCCGTTCGAAAACTACGGCAAGGGCAGCCTGCCGCAAACGCCGTTCCGCGAAGAACAAGGCCGCCTGGACGTGGAGAACTTCTACTACGCCCAGGAAGACGAAGTGTTCGCCGCCGCAAAAAAGGACGGTTTCACCTGGAGCGTGCATCGCCCCCATACCGTCACCGGCGTGGCGGTGGGCAAGGCCATGAACATGGCAACCACCCTCGCCGTCTATGCCAGTGTCTGCAAACACACCGCACGCCCGTTTGTATTCCCCGGTTCCCGCGTGCAATGGGACAGCCTCACCGACATGACCGATGCGCGCCAGTTGGCCCAGCAGCAGCTATGGGCGGCCACCACGCCGGCGGCGGCCAACCAGGCGTTCAACATCACTAATGGCGATGTGTTCCGCTGGAAATGGATGTGGGCGCAGATCGCCGATTATTTTGGCCTTGTACCCGCAGCGTTCCCGGCCAAACCCTCGCCGCTTGAGAGCCAGATGGCCGATGATCAGGCGGCCTGGAGCGAGATCGCAGCCAAACACGGGTTGAAGGAAACCGACATCAGCCGCCTGGTCTCGCCCTGGCACACCGATGCCGACCTGGGGCGCCCGATCGAGGTGGTCACCGATATGTCCAAGAGCCGGAAGATGGGCTTTACCGCCTACCAGGCCAGCGACCAGGCGTTTTTTGAGGTATTCGATCAGTTGCGTGAAGCGCGGTTGATCCCTTGAAGAAACAGGCCGCCATTCACCGGCGGCCGCTTTTCTCTTAATGGCCGGCCACGGCTGGCTTGCCTGCGCTACGCGCCCCCGGCTTGAAGCCATGGGCGTGCGCCGCCACGGTAATCAGGAGCGCAACGCCGATCAATGCCAGCATCGCCCACGGAAACGCCGCCACACCCCAGGTGTCCAGCAACACGCCCCCCACCACGCCGCTGCCGGCAATCGCGCTGTTCCACGCCACCACGTTGAGTGACAACGCCACGTCCGCGCCATCGCCCGCCGCATCCGCCAGGGCGGTTTGCAGCAAGGTCGCGGCGCCGCCAAAGCTCAAGCCCCATACCGCTACGCCGAGGTAGATTACCTGCGGCACATTTCCCAGCAAACCGAACACCACACTGATGAGCGCAAAGCTTGCCAGGCTGACCAACACGGTCTTGCGCAGTAACGGTTCAACCAATTTAGCCGTGATCCAAATCCCCACCAGCGCGGCAATCCCGAATACCAACAGCACCAGGTCGACACGCTCCGCCAACCCCGCCGGCGCCACGAACGGCGCGATATAGGTGTACAGAATGTTGTGTGCCAGCATCCAGCTGATCACCACCGCCAACACCGGGCGCACGCCCGGCGTAGTCAGCACCTTGCGCAGGGACACGCGTTGGTGAGCGGGCTGCGGCGCGTAGTCCGGGACTTTCACCAGTACCCAGGCGATCAGCCCCAGGCTCAGCGCCGACATCAGGCCGAACGTGGTACGCCAGCCCACCAGTCCACCGAGCCAGGTGCCCAAAGGCACCCCCAACGACAGCGCAATCGGCGTGCCGACCATCGCCAACGCAAGTGCCTTGCCCTGTTGGTGGGGCGCAACCATACGCCGCGCGTAACCGGCCAACAGGCTCCAGGCCAACCCCGCCGCCACCCCGGCAAAAAAACGAGCTACCAGCGTTACGCCATAGTGGGACGACAGTGCGGTGATCGAGTTGAATAGCAGGAAACCGACGATGGTCAGCAGCAGCACATTGCGCCGACGCCAGCCACGGGTGGCAATCGTCATGGGAATCACCGCCAGCACCGAACCCAGTGCATAGGCGGTGACCATCTGCCCAGCCATTGATGGCGAGATCGCCAGGCCATCGCTGATCAACGGCAGCAGGCCGGCAGGCAGGGTTTCGGTGACGATGCAGATGAAGCCGGTCATGGCCAGGGCGAGCAAGGCGCCGATAGGCAAGCGCTCGGATGCGGCCGATACGGTGAGTGAGGCGGTCACGGGAAACTCCTTTGGCAAGACTTATATACTGATCGATATAAATATTGCAGGCGACCGGTGCGCGTTGTCAATGACTTATGTATCGACTAGTATTTATCTCACCTTGCCACCGGAGACCTGACATGGCACAAATGGGCCGCCCCCGCACCTTCGACCGTGAGCACGCCGTGGAACAGGCTTTGCACCTGTTCTGGCAACACGGCTACGACGCCACGTCTCTGGCCCAGCTCAAGGCCGGCCTGGGCGGCGGAATCTCCGCGCCGAGTTTCTATGCCGCGTTCGGTTCCAAGGAGGCGTTGTTCGAGGAGTGCGTGCAGCGCTATCTGACAACCTACGCCCAAGTCACCGAATGCCTGTGGGACGAAAGTCTGCCACCGCGCCAGGCCGTCGAGACTGCGCTGCGCCAGTCAGTCCGCATGCAGTGCGAAGAGGGACACCCCAAGGGCTGCATGGTCGCGCTGGGCGTGATGAGTGCGCCAAGCCCGGAAAATGCGCGGGTGGCGGATGCGCTGACCCAGTCGCGCCTGCGCACACGGGCAGGGATTGTCGCGTGTGTGGAGCGCGCAGTGCGTAGCGGCCAGTTGCCGCAACATACTCAGCCTGCGGTGATGGCGAGTGTGTTTGACAGCTTCTTGCAGGGGGTTTCAATCCTCGCGCGGGACAACGTACCCCACGCCACACTCGACGCCGCGATCAGCCAACTCTTGATGACCTGGGACGTCGCCGCGTCCATCGCCGCCCCTGTGGGTAAAGCTTCGGGCTGACAATTTCAAGCAGCGCGCAAAAAATTTCACGGCGGCCAATACCCCTCTTATTCCACCCCCTCGACCACGCCTTGATCCTCCCCCAAAAAGCCCCCGCTCTGGTGATGCCAGAGCCGCGCATAGGTGCCATTTTTTTCCAGCAATTGGGTATGCGTGCCCTGCTCGATGATGCGTCCGTTGTCCATGACGATAAGCCTGTCCATGGCCGCAATCGTCGACAACCGATGGGCAATGGCAATCACCGTCTTGCCTTGCATCATTTCATCGAGGCTTTCCTGGATGGCGACTTCGACTTCCGAGTCCAGTGCGCTGGTGGCTTCGTCCAGCAGCAGGATCGGCGCGTTTTTGAGCATGACCCGGGCAATGGCGATACGTTGACGCTGGCCGCCCGAGAGTTTGATGCCCCGCTCGCCCACCAGCGTGTCGTAGCCGGAGTGGCCCTGTTTGTCGCTGAGCTGGCTGATGAACTCATCGGCCTGGGCGCTGGCTGCGGCACTGCGAATCTGCGCGTCGGTCGCGTCGGGGCGGCCATAGGCGATGTTGTCGCGGATCGAGCGGTGCAACAGGGACGTGTCCTGAGTGACCATGCCGATCACGCTGCGCAGGCTTTCCTGTGTGACATGAGCAATGTTTTGCCCATCGATGCGAATCGCGCCCTTGTCCACGTCATAGAAACGCAACAGCAGGTTGATAAGCGTCGATTTACCGGCGCCGGAGCGCCCCACCAGCCCGATCTTTTCGCCGGGGCGGATGGTCAGGTTCAGGCCATCGAGCACCTGGCGTTCGCCGTTGTAATTGAAGCTCACATTGTCGAAGGTCACCTCACCGGCTGTGCTGATGAGCGCGGGAGCGTCGGGCAGATCCTGCACCTTGGGGCCGCGGGTCAGGGTTTGCATGCCGTCCTGCACGGTGCCGATGTTCTCGAACAGCGCGGTCATCTGCCACATGATCCAGTGAGACATGCCGTTGATGCGCAATGCCATGGCGGTAATGGCCGCCACGGCGCCAGTGCCGACTTCACCCTGGTGCCACAACCACAGCGCATACCCACCGGCCCCCATGATCAACCCGACCACCAGGGCCTGGTTGACGATCTCGAACTGGCTGACCAGGCGCATCTGGCGAAAACCGGTCTGCTTGAAATCCTCCATCGCCGCGCGCGCAAAATGCGCTTCGCGCTTGGAGTGAGAGAACAGCTTCACGGTGGTGATGTTGGTGTAGGCGTCCGAAATCCTTCCGGTCATGGACGAGCGCGCATCGGCCTGTTCTTGCCCGACTTTGCCAAGGCGCGGCACGAAGTACGCCATGGCCAGGCCGAACAACACCAGCCAGGCAATGAAAGGCAGCATCAACTTAGGGTCGAAGCCGGCGGCCAGCGCAATGATCGCGATGAAGTACACACCAATACCGGGCGCGATTTCGATCAGGGTGAACAGCACCTCGCGCACCGACAGCGCGGTTTGCATCACCTTGGTGGTGACGCGGCCGGAGAACTCATCGGAGAAGAAAGACAGGCTCTGGCGCAGCATCAACCGGTGAAAATCCCAGCGCAGCCGCAGCGGCAGATTGATCGCCAAGACTTGGTGCTGCACCATCGTGCGCAAGGCCACCAAGCCGATGCTGGTCAGCAATACGATAGCGATACCCCACACCACGCGGCTCTCCTGCCCCGCCGCCTCGCCGCCGGCCTGCCAGGTCGAGAGCAGGTCCACAACCTGACCGAGAAACGAAAACAGCCAGGCCTCGTAAATCGACACACCGGCACTGAGCAGCGCAAGCGCGAGGACATAACCGCGTGCACCGCGCGTGCAGGCCCACAGGAACCGCGCAAGGCCTTCCGGCGGCGGCGGTACCTCGTCAGGCGGGAAAGGGTCGAGACGTTGTTCAAAGGTGCGCAGCATGAAACTCTCCAAAAACGTTCCAGCAGTGATTCTGGCATTTAAAGGAGACTTTGCGGGGTTTGCATCTGTTCCGCAGAAATAGCGCAATGGCAGGTTTGAGCCCCGAGCGGATGCGCATGCGCTCAGGGCAACCCCTCCCCAGCTGCTTCAACCGCTCAGGAATCGTGCCGGGTGCCCTGGCGCAAGGCATCCAGCTGTTGTTGGGCGTGGGCAGCCTGGCAATACGCGTTGAGGATCTCGGCGATCTGGTCGCACTCCAGGGTGCGGCCGTCATGCATCAGGCCAGCGGATTGAATGAGGATATGCGGCTGGGGCTTCTTCAGGGCCAGCGCCTGGTTGCCGAACAGCTGTCGCGCGGAACGGTGCACAGGCAGGGGCGCCTCCGCGCGCAACAGCAGTTTCTGCACGGTCAGCCAGCCTGGCTCACTGACCTCGAGATCGACGATGTCGGCCAGCTCGATCGGCGCGCTCAGGGTGTCGACAAACAGCTGGCGGCGGGTCAGGCGCATAAAGACGTGTTGCCCGGCGTTGCGGTGCTGCCAGGTAAGTAGCACGAACACCACCGCCATCACCGCAGCACACACGGCCAGGCCGGAGGAGCCCCGATGCAGGGCGAACCCCAGCAAGCCCAGCGCAATCAGCAAAAACAGCGGGCCGCACAGCTTGTAGCGGCGCGAGTTGGTGAATTCGGTCTGCTCGGGTACACGCTGGATGACCTGCTCCAGTTCGGCTATCGCACGCTCGCGCTGAGCCTCGCGAGAGTCGGCATAGTCCTGGCTGAGTGCGCTGGCAAGGTCCGACAGAGGGTCGCGGGGTTGGGTCATTGATCATTCTCCTTGAGGGTTTGTTATACGGGTGAGTTCACTGAACCAATGGCGGTCGTGTTCGGTGGGCACCCGGGTGGCCTGGGCCAGCAGCGCGTCATCCAGCACCACGTCCAGTTGCTGCACGCGCAATACCGTTGGCGGGTGCGTATCAAAGGGGTGTGCAATGGCGTGGTCCAGCACCGCGTCGTTCAAGCGCAACGGGGTATGGCGCAGGTGGTGGGCCAGGGCCTGGATCAGGTTGGGGTGGTGTTCGGCGAGCAGCCGGTTGATTTCAGCGTCCAGCGCAATCACGCGCAGCAGCGCCTGGCAGAACAGCCGCTCACCAGCGATGTTGCCGCCGACTCGATCCGCGACCAGTTCCTGAGCACGGCCCCAGTGATGCACCGCCAGGTGCCAGTGGTGCAGGAAACGCTGCGTCATCCAGAGCGCCGGGCGCTCGATCCACGCAGGGTCGGCCGCCTCAGCACTGAGAGAGGAAAAGTGCCGGCACATCAGGCTGAACTGCGCGCCGATTGCGCTGCCGCGCTCGGTGTCGCGACTGCTGAAATGGCCCAGCTCATGACCGATGATCGACGCCGTCTCGGCCTGGCTCAGGGTCGAAAGGTAGGTCAATGGCAGGTAAAGGGTACGCCCTGTGAGCCGTTCGCCCGCCGGTTGCAGCGCCACATCGACGCTGGTCACGAAAAACGATTGGTCGATGCCCACCACGATATGGTCGGGCACCGGCGCGCCGGCGGCATGCGCCAGTTGCGCAATCCACGCCCATAACGCCGGGGCCTTGTCGCGCCCCAGGGTTTGCCCCAGAAATGCCGAGGACGGGCGCTCCAGCACGTGCCATTGCTGGCGCAGCCGCTTGATCAGCAGGCACCCCGCCCACAGCACGCCAAGCACCGGCACCGCCACCAGCAGCATGAACCAGCCGCCAGCCTTGAAATGGCTCCAGCCCCAGCTCAGTTCATACGCCAGGCTCAGCGCCAGCGCGCCGACCAGCAGCGCGGTGTAGGCCACCAGCCAATGCCCCAGGGCACGCCAGCAGAGGAGCAGGCGGTCGTAGAGAAAGTCCCTGGATTGCCGCGCGCGCCAGGCGTCCAGCCGCAGCTTGAGCCACGTCGCGGGCCCCGCCACCAGCGCGGCAAGGGCCAGCCAGTACGCCAGCGCCGCCAGGGCCTGACGTACACGGATCCAGACGGGGTCGATGACCTGCGCCTCTCGCAGCACCTCATCGGCGCGCCAGCCCTGCACACTGGCCCAGCCCATCAGCGCCAGCGGTAACAACAGCAGCATCAGCGCCCATGACCCGCGTCCGACTCGGCCCATGGCTCAGTTGGCCTGCAGATAATCGGTCAGGAACGCCTGCGCATTGCCTTGGCTGGACAACGACTCGTCATAGCCGACGCTCAGCGCTTGGGCTTCGCCGGGCAAGTACAGCTCGCCCCAGCTTTGTTGCAGCACCAGCACCACGAATTTCTGGCCGTCCACGCGGGTGGAGTAGCGGGTGTCCTTGGCGGTCTTCTCCACGGTCATTTTCTGGATCTTCAGGTTCCAGTCGTGATCCACGCCCTCCACCTGCACCAGCGCCTGGTTGTCACTGCGCGCACCGATGCGCAGGGTCCAGACCTTCACACCGCCCGCGCCGGCATAGGCCAGCACTTTTTCCGCGACTTCCGGGCGATTGTCAGCGTGGGCAAGCCCCGCCATCACGGCCAGCACCAGGCCCAGCAGGGCCGCCCACTTGCGATAAATCAACATATCCGCTTCCTCAAAGTTTCAAAGCCGATCATTGAAATCAACACGCGGGGGTCTGCCAAGCGGTCCGGCCGCTGCGCACAACAATAAGGCCGTGGCTCACAACAACTGATCCGGTTGCCCGATGTCGGTATCATGCAACGCTGCCAACCAGCTCTGACGGACGCTTTTTCAATGGACCGCCGCAACCCGTATCTCGATACCCAATTCTGCTTTGATCATCCAGAGGCCCTGGCCCAGGCCGGCGTGTTCGATGACAGTGCGCGGCAGGTCATGGGCAGCGCAATCGGGCATTACCGTGCGCAGACGGTGCAGCCGTACTTGCAGTATTTCGACTGTGACTTGCTGTTCCCCGAGCCGTTGAGCATCCATAAAGTGCTGCCCGACAGCGTGTGCATCGTGCAGGTGCTGGGTGGGCAGTGGCAGCATCGGGTGGACGGCGTGCTGAATCACTACACGCCCGGCGCCCCCCATGTGCTGGGTTTGAGCGAAAGCATGGAAGCCATGGACCAGATGCCCGCAGGCAGCCGTGCACGCATGGCCGGGCTGCGCATCGGTGGCGACTACCTGCGCGAGATGGCCGAAGAAGACCCGGCACTGCAACCGTTGTCCACGCTGCTTGGTGATGGGATGCACTTTTCAGAGCTGAACGGCTGCCACGCCGTTGGGCGCTTGCTCGAGCGGCTTTATCACTCACCTTACGAGGGCACGCTGGAACGGCTGAACCAGGAAAGCCTGAGCCTGGCCGTGCTGGTCGAACTGGCCGCGCATCTGTCTGCGCCGCCGGTCGAGCCTGCGGCCACGCTGCGCAGCCATTCGGACCTGGCACACGAAGCACGCTTTCAGCTCGACGCCAACCTGATGAACCCGCCCGGCACCCAGGCGCTGGCACGGCAGTTGGGTGTGGGCGAAACCACCCTGAGACGGGCCTTCAACCGCGTGTATGGCCAGTCGATGCTCGATTACGTGCGCCACCAGCGCCTGGAACTGGCGCGCACCCTGCTGCGTCAGCGCAAATGGCACGTGGCGCAGATTGCCCACCGCGTGGGCTATGCCAACCCCGCCAACTTCAGCCATGCCTATAAAGCGTATTTCGGCCATCCGCCGGGGGCTGAATCCTGATGTCTGTTGCGCCTGAGCCCTTGAAAATCGTGGCCTGACCGTTTTTTGCGCTTGCCTGTTCAAGGACAAGGCATTGTGATATCACTGCTCTCAAAGCCGCGATCCAAAGCGGCTGGCCTGGAGAGCTGGCGATGAGGGTATTTGGCCTGGCAGTACTTGTCCCAACCTGCGCCGTCAGCTCTCTGATCTGTACGGGTGACACGGCGATCGCCTTGGCAGCCAGTTTCCTGTTTTATCTCAGCGCCGTTTTGCTCTACATGTACCCATCGATCTGCGTCGCCCTCCTCCATCCGAACCCTCCGCGTGCCTTGCTCAAGATCAATCTCCTCGCGGGGTGGACCGTATTCGGTTGGGTCAAGGCCTATCGTTGGGCGCTTGCCGAACTGCATGAGCAGGATGCCAATGTACTCAAGCGCAAAGATTGAAAGTGATGGCCTATTGGCACTTTTTGCACGCGCACGGGTCAATCGTGCATCACTACTTACGCTAGTACGTCATCATGCACAGCTGGAAGAAAATATCGTTGACTGAGGGTCTGGAGCGGAGTCTGCCGGGGCATACGGTGGATTGCGTGCTGATCAACGGCTGGACGGCCACCGTTTTTGTCAGGCAGCCAGAACATGAATCGATGTTTTGCACGACGGGTATCAACCTCGCCAAGCTGGCAGACAGCTCGAGCGTTCAGCAACTCGCTGACGAGATAACGTTTGAGGTTGATATGTCCAGGAACAGGAGCGCCGGCTAGCGCTCCCCTATCGACTTATTCTGCAGTGCTGGCGAGGTATTCGCCGGCTCGGCGAACAAGCTTCCTCCACTCTCTCCCATTGATGAGGCCGGTGCTCTCCATATCGTCGGCCCTGCTCAGCAACTTGAAATATTGATCCTCAATATCCTCGTGGTTTACGGCCTGGGCATACATTTCAGCCCAGCTTTGCACAGCGGAACGCCGCATTGGATGTTGCATGTGAGCACCTGATTATGTCCGCGCAGATAGAGCGGTGCCCTTCAAAAATCGTTCAGTGGTGCGAGGGGAGATCCGACCAACGGTGGCGCGAGGCCATTATCGATATCGATACCGCGCAGGTTGCGCTCGGTGTTTTCAAATGGCACACCCTCTCAATTTCGCTGCAAAAGCGTGTTGGGCGCGACGCCGAACTCCTTGCGGAACGCATGGCTGAAATGCGAGAAGTCAGAAAACCCGAAGTCCAGCGCGGCCTGCGAGACACTGCGCACCTGGCCACGCTCGATCGCTTCCCGGCTGGCATTCAGCCGTTCTCTCCAGATCTCCGCCGCAGGGGTCTTCTGGTAGCGCGCAAAGGCACGCGTAACGGTGCGGGTAGAAACATTGTGGGCTTGGGCGATGGCCTCGATCGACAGGTCCGGCTCGGCCAGATGGCGTTGGATGTACTGCATGATGCGGCCGTAGAGGTCCAGTTCCTGGTGAACGGCCTTCAGGTCCTGAAGTTCCAGGCTGATCACCAGCAGGTCGAGCAACGCCTCTGAATAACGACTGGAGATGCCTTCATCCTGGAATGCAGCAGGCGTATTGGCCGCGTGGCGCAGCATTTCACGCAAGGGGATCACGCCAGGCCGTCGATCATCGAGGACCATCGCGGTGTAATCCGCAATACGCGGCAGGCGTTCACTGAGCAGGGCTCGCGGGATGCGCACCAGGTGGTTTTCGGTACCACCGAGGCTGAATCGGAACGCTTGCGTTGCGTCATAAAGAAACAAATTGCCGGTTGCCAGGCTGGCTTTCCTGCCGCCCTGTTCAATCTGGCCATGACCGTTTCGGGCAAACCCCAACCATAAATCGTCGGCCGGACCGCTGCGCAGATGCTGCTCGGAACGCTCCCAATAATGCAGTGGCGATGACAGCGAACAGATGTCCAGAGCGCCTAACGCATTGACCGCGAGCGCGCCATCGAAACTGCTCTGGGACAGGGGTTTGCTGTCGGCCGCCAGGCAATGGCGACAGACCACTTCTTTCCAGTATTCAAAGCGACGGGGTGCGGCGACAGCGAGGGTCGAATACTGAGTGCTTGGATTCATGACACTGACCTCGGTACAGCAATGCAGTAAGAGCTGGAAAAGGTGTTACCGGCTTTTCAGCGCTAGCAATTAACAGGCCAGGCGCCTTCACGGGCGCAGGTGAGTGATCGACACGCGTCTGTCACCGACATTGTCTCCCCTCGCCCGTATGCCGGGTGACGACCTCGCCCTACCCATTAAGAGGCACGGCCCCGTGGGTTTACAGCGGTAGTGCACCAACCTCGGTCATGCACGCGCCCCCCCTGCTTACGCTGTCTTTTCCAACCAAACGGTTGTCTCGACGAACCAAGCGGCTGCTCGTCGTCACGCCTAATTTCCACCTCACAGCAACTCAACCCCCGCTGATGAGGCTCGCCATGCATCGACCCTGTTCACCCCCCTTGGCTGACACCTCCTGGCTCCTGCAGAGGCGCGACCTCGTGCCTGAAGAGTCGGCGTATTGGTTGATCGAGTGGGGGGCGATGAAGCTGCTGCACCGACGACAGACCGCCAAGCGCGGCCAGCCGCCCAAGTACTGATGCCCAACCGTAGGCCTGAACCAAAATAACGAGGAGCTCAACATGGAATCTGCAATCGACACACATCTCAAATGCCCGCGCACCCTGTCTCGCCGCGTGCCCGATGAGTACCAGCCGCCCTTTGCAATGTGGGTGGCACGCGCCGACGAGCATTTGGAACAGGTGGTGATGGCTTACTTCGGCGTGCAGTATCGCGGCGAAGCGCAGCGCGCTGCCGCGCTGCAGGCGATGCGTCATATCGTCGAAAGTTTCAGCCTGGCCGATGGCCCGCAGACCCATGACTTGACCCACCACACCGACAACAGCGGCTTCGATAATCTGATTGTGGTCGGCTACTGGAAGGACCCGGCGGCTCACTGCCGCTGGCTGCGCTCGGCACCGGTCAACGCCTGGTGGGCGTCAGAGGACAGGCTCAACGACGGCCTTGGCTATTTTCGCGAGATCAGCGCACCGCGCGCCGAGCAGTTCGAGACGCTGTACGCCTTCCAGGACAACCTGCCCGGTGTCGGCGCGGTCATGGATAACATCAGTGGCGAAATCGAAGAGCACGGTTACTGGGGTTCGATGCGCGACCGCTTCCCCATCTCGCAGACGGACTGGATGAAGCCGACGAGCGAGCTGCAAGTGATCGCCGGTGACCCGGCCCAAGGTGGGCGCGTGGTGGTGCTGGGGCATGACAACCTCACGCTGATCCGCTCCGGCCAGGACTGGGCGGATGCCGAGGCTGAAGAGCGCTCGCTGTACCTCGACGAAATCCTGCCGACCTTGCAGGACGGCATGGACTTCCTGCGCGACAACGGCCAACCGCTGGGCTGCTACAGCAACCGGTTCGTGCGCAATATCGACCTGGACGGCAACTTTCTCGACGTCAGCTACAACATCGGTCACTGGCGCTCGGTGGAGAAACTCGAACGCTGGGCCGAATCCCACCCGACCCACCTGCGCATTTTCGTGACCTTCTTTCGCGTGGCCGCGGGCTTGAAGAAGTTGCGGCTGTACCACGAAGTATCGGTATCGGACGCCAAGAGCCAGATCTTCGAGTACATCAACTGCCATCCGCAGACCGGCATGTTGCGCGACGCGCAAGTATCGCCCGCCTGACGCCAGCCCTGACTCCACTTTTAGCCCTGCGCTTTGCCTGACTGGCGATAGCGGGGCTCTTTTTGCCCGCAAAAAGGATCCTCGACCATGAAACAGTTTCGTTACCTGTCGCTTGCAGCCCTCCTCCCCAGCCTTTGCGCCCACGCAGTCGAGGTAGCCCCTGGCGACTACGAGCAGTTGCCCGCTGATGCAACGCTTGGCCTGCTCTACTACCAGCACTCCACCACGAACAGTGCCTATGCCCAAGGCCACAAAATCAGTTCCGATTTCAACCTGACTTCCGACGTTGGCATTCTGCGACTGCTGCACGTCTACCAGCTGAGCGAGCGACTCACCGTCTCGCCACAACTCCTGTTGCCCTTCGGCCATGTCTCAAGCGGCGGTGACGCTTCCGCCTTGGGCAACACCAGTGGCGTGGGCGACCTCATTCTCACCGCGCCGCTCAAATACACGCTAAACGATGCCAAAGACGTCCTCGGCGCCACCGCTTACCTCTATGTGCCTAGCGGCAACTACGACAAGAACGACGCGCTCAACCTGGGCGAGAACCGCTGGAAGGTTGACCTCCAGGCGGCCTACATCAAGCACTTCTCGGAAAAGTGGGCCGTCGACCTCGTAGGCGATGCCATTTGGTATGGCGACAACAACGACTTCGGCGCCAACTCCGCCCGCAGGGAGCAGGACGTTTCCTACGAAACCCAGTTGATGGGCCGCTACATGCCTGACCCGACCACCGCGCTGGCCATTGGCTTTGGCCACAACTGGGGCGGTGAAACCCAGGTCGCGGGTGTCAACCAGGACGACAAGATGCAGACCACCAACTTTCGCGTCACCGCCACCAAGTTCGTCACCGCCAAGGACCAGTTTCAGCTGCAACTGGGCCGCGACCTGTCCGTGGAGAACGGGCCAAAGGAAAACTTTCGCATGAACCTGCGTTACGCACGGGTTTTCTGACCCCTGTCCGCCTGGATCAAACGGTTGTCCTCACCAGCCAAGCGTGTGCGCGAGAGCAGATCTAACGTGAACCCGCCAGCCGTAGCCAATGAGATTGTCCCCACTGAAACGGAGAAATCACACATGACCGACCAACAACCCGCCCTGGAACAACAGCCCTCCCTCTACACGCGCCTTGGGGGCTACGACGTTATCTATCAGTTCGCCGGCGCCGTGTTGAGAAAAACAATGGGCCACCCTGCCATCGGGCACATCTGGGCCCATATGTCCGAATCAACGTTCCAGAAAGAACACATCAACTTTGTCGATTTCCTCTCCGAGCACTGGGGCGGAAGCGCCAAATACCGGGGGCGGGACATGGTCACCGCACATCGGGGCATGGGGCTTACCGAGGTGCACTGGCAAGCCGTGCTCGATTGTCTCGAGGAGTGCTACAACGACTACGACCTGGCGGCGAACCTGCGCAAAGAGGTCAATGACTTTCTCATCAAGTTCAAGCCGGCGGTGATAGGTAGCCCCTCCTATCGGGACGTCGTACTCGCCCACCCTGAAATGGACCCCGCCAAGGGCATGAAAAGAGTCGGCGTTATCTGGCCCAAACACGAGAAGTCATCTGCGCAAGACGCAATGCCTGATCCCCAGAAATAAGCCGTTTGGATCTTCAGGGCATACGCCCTGCTGCCGGGGTTCGCCCTGGCAGCTGAAGCTCACGGGACACACCCGTCCCTTTCAACCAAATGGCTGTCTTGCTCAACCAAGCGCCGTTCGATCACCAGAGATAGCTTAGTCACAGACCCCAGTCACGCGGACACCTTTGCAGGACCTCGCCGCGAGACATGTGCACAGACATTTGCCAGCCCACTTCAGGAAACAGGACGTCTCATGGCTATCATCCGCCCGACTGTCGAACAACTGCAGGACCTCGCTACCAGCCTGCACATACAGCTGACACGCGAACAAGCCAGCGAATATCTGGCACTCATGCAACCCAGTTTCGATGCGTACGACCTGGTCGATGATCTGCCCGATTTCACACCGCTGGTGCGCTACGAGCGCAGCGCGGGCTATCGCCCCTCGCACACTGAAAACACGCTCAACGCCTGGTACTACAAGACGGAGGTGATGGGCGCCAGTTCAGGCACGCTGGCGGGCAAGACCGTCGCTCTCAAAGACAACATCGCCCTGGCCGGCGTCCCGATGATGAACGGCGCCGCGCCACTGGAGGGGTTTGTCCCTTCGTTCGACGCCACCGTGGTCACGCGTTTGCTCGATGCCGGCGCGACCATCCTCGGCAAAGCCACCTGCGAGCACTACTGCCTCTCGGGGGGCAGCCACACCTCTGACCCAGCCCCGGTGCACAACCCTCATCGTCACGGTTATGCCGCTGGCGGTTCCTCATCGGGCAGCGCTGCCCTGGTCGCCGCTGGCGAGGTGGACATCGCCGTGGGCGGCGACCAAGGCGGTTCCATCCGCATCCCGTCGGCTTTCTGCGGAACCTACGGAATGAAGCCAACCCATGGCCTGGTGCCCTACACCGGCATCATGGCGATTGAAGCGACCATCGATCACGTCGGCCCGATTACCGCCAACGTGCGTGACAACGCGCTGATGCTGCAGGCCATGGCCGGTTCCGATGGCCTCGACCCACGCCAGGCAGAGCCGCAGGTCGATGACTATTGCAGCTACCTGGGGCGGGGCGTGAGCGGTCTCAGAATCGGCGTCGTGCAGGAAGGGTTCGCGCTGGCCAATCAGGATCCGCGTGTGGCGGACAAGGTGCGCGAGGCCATCGCCCATCTCGAGGCCTTGGGCGCGCAGGTCGAGCCGGTGTCCATTCCCGAACACAACCTGGCGGGATCGCTGTGGCACCCCATCGGCTGCGAAGGTCTGACCATGCAGATGATGCATGGCAACGGCGCCGGCTTTAACTGGAAAGGCCTGTACGACATCGGCCTGCTGGACAAACAAGCCGGCTGGCGCGAACAGGCCGACCAATTGTCCGCGTCTCTCAAGCTCTGCATGTTCGTCGGTCAATACGGCCTGACGCACTACAACGGGCGTTACTACGCCAAGGCCCAGAACCTGGCGCGCTTTGCCCGGCAAGGCTATGACAAGGCATTGCAGTCCTATGACCTGCTGGTGATGCCGACCACTCCCATCACGGCCCAACCGCACCCGCCAGCGCACTGCTCGATCACCGAATACGTGGCGCGCGCCCTGGAAATGATCGGCAACACCGCGCCTCAGGACATCACCGGGCATCCCGCCATGTCGATTCCGTGCGGCTCGGTGGACGGCATGCCCGTCGGCTTGATGCTGATCGCCAGGCACTACGCCGAGGGCACGATCTACCAGGCGGCGGCGGCGTTCGAAGCCGCAGTGGACTGGCGCACGCTCTGAGTTTCAACCCTGCAAAACAATAAGAACGACCGGCACGTTTCAATCACTCCACAACCGCGTTGACTGATAGGAGATACCCCAATGAGTCCATCTACGCCCACTTCTGCGAGCACCTCGACACCCGGCGAACGAGCCTGGGCATTGTTTCAAGTCCTCAAGAGCAAGGAGCTCATCCCACAGGGTTACGTCGAGCAGCTCACGCAATTGATGGAGCACGGCTGGAGCCCGGAAAACGGTGCCCGCGTGGTCGCCAAGGCCTGGGTCGATCCGCAGTTCCGGGCGCTGTTGCTCAAGGACGGCACCGCCGCCTGCGCCCAGTTTGGCTACACCGGCCCGCAGGGCGAGTACATCGTAGCCCTGGAAGATACGCCCCAGCTGAAAAACGTGATTGTCTGCAGCCTGTGTTCCTGCACCAACTGGCCTGTACTCGGCCTGCCGCCGGAGTGGTACAAGGGCTTCGAGTTCCGCGCGCGCCTGGTCCGAGAGGGCCGCACCGTCCTGCGTGAGCTGGGCACCGAGCTGCCGAGCGACATGGTGGTCAAGGTCTGGGACACCAGCGCCGAAAGCCGCTACCTGGTGCTGCCGGTACGGCCTGAAGGCACCGAGCACATGAGCGAGGAGCAGCTTCAGGCCCTGGTGACCAAAGACGTGCTGATCGGCGTCGCCCTGCCCCGCGTTGATTGAGACAAACAACGCCCCATCGTTCAATTACCGGAGTTTCAATTATGGATGGTTTCCACGATCTCGGCGGTTTCCAAGGCTTTGGCAAAGTCCCTCACACCATCAATAGCCTGGACTACAAAAAGGTCTTCAAGCAGGACTGGGAACACCTGGCCTACAGCTTGATGTTTATCGGTGTCGATCAGCTGAAGAAGTTCAGCGTGGACGAAGTGCGCCACGCCGTCGAACGCCTGGATGTTCGCCAACATGTCGGCACCCAGTACTACGAACGTTATGTCATCGCGACCGCTACCCTGCTGGTCGAAACCGGCGTGCTCACCCAGGCCGAACTCGACCAGGCGCTGGGTAGCCACTTCAAGCTGGCGAACCCGGCGCATGCAGAAGGTCGTGCGGCGATCACCGGGCGAGCACCGTTTGAGGTCGGCGATCGGGTGGTGGTGCGCGACGAATATGTGGCGGGGCATATCCGCATGCCGGCCTACGTACGCGGCAAGCAGGGCGTGGTGTTGCATCGCACCTCGGAAAAATGGCCTTTCCCGGATGCCATAGGTCACGGCGATACCAGCGCAGCGCATCAGCCGACCTACCACGTCGAGTTCCACAGCAAAGACCTGTGGGGCGACGCGGCAGATGAAGGTTTCGTGGTGGTCGACCTGTTCGAAAGCTACCTGGATCCGGCCGAGGGCCGTCCAGCGGTGAACGTGTGATGGACGGCGCCCAGGCGGGCCGACTGCCAGTGACCGTGCTTTCCGGCTTCCTCGGCGCCGGCAAGACCACCCTGCTCAACCACATCCTGCGCAACCGCGAGGGCCTGAGAGTCGCGGTCATCGTCAACGACATGAGCGAGATCAACATCGATGCCGCAGAGGTACAGCGCGATGTGTCGCTGCACCGTGGCCGCGATGAGTTGATCGAGATGAGCAATGGTTGTATCTGCTGCACGCTGCGCGCCGATCTGCTCGAACAGATCAGCGCGCTCGCGCGTCAACAGCGCTTCGATTACCTGCTGATCGAATCCACCGGGATCTCGGAGCCGATGCCGGTCGCGGAGACGTTCGCCTTCCTTGACGCCGAGGGCTTCAGCCTCAGCGAGCTGGCGCGGCTCGATACCTTGGTGACGGTGGTCGACGGCAGCTGTTTTCAAGCATTGCTGGAGTCACCGGACAGCGTCGCCCGCGACGACGCCCAGACAGACGCGCCCAGACGCCCGTTGGCGGACCTGCTGATTGAGCAGGTGGAGTACGCCAACGTGATCCTCGTCAACAAGCTGGACCTGATCGACGAGCCGGCCTATCAGGCTGTGCGGGCGATCCTTGCGGGCCTTAACCCGACCGCGCGGATCCTGCCGATGACCCAGGGCAACGTCAGGTTGGCCAGCATCCTCGATACCCGTCTGTTCGATTTACCCAGCCTTGCCGCAGCGCCGGGCTGGATGCGCAAGCTGGAGCCTGACAGCGCAACGGCGTCCGAGTCGGACACCTACGGCGTGACCTCTTGGGTGTACCGCGAGCGTGCACCGTTTCACCCCCAGCGCTTGCTCGACTTTCTCAAGCGCCCCTGGAGCAACGGGCGCCTGTTGCGCAGCAAAGGTTACTTCTGGCTTGCCAGCCGACACTTGGAAACCGGCTTGCTGGTACACAGCGGCAAGCAGTTCCAGTGGGACTATGTGGGGCACTGGTGGAGCTTCATAGCGCCGTCGCAATGGCCAAAGGACGAATACCGCTTGCAAGGCATCATGGCCAAGTGGGACGGCGTGGTCGGCGACTGTCGGCAGGAGCTGGTCTTTATCGGCCAGGACCTCGATACCCAGGCGTTGCAGCGCGAACTCGACCATTGCCTGCTCAGCCCCGAGGAAATCGCCGCGGGCCCGGCGGCCTGGCCCGCCCTGCCGGGGGCGACGACCTTTGACACCCGTGCCTTGTCGGCCAGCCCGACGGCGTCCATTTAACCGAGCTAGAGGTGTTTATGCTTTTTTTCAGCCGCACCGCCCGCTGGGTCTTGGCGCCGCTCGCCGACAGGTTGGAGCAACCTGACCAGGCCAGCGCGCCCGTGTCGTCGAACAACCCATTACTGCGCCGTCTGCTGACCGGCGTCGACCATCTGCTGCAGGAGCGGCAAACCCTGAAGGCCCAGGCACGTGCGCTGGCCTTGGAAGTCGCCCAATTGGAAGCACACCTGGCCGATCGTAACCAACAGACGCGCCAACATGAGGCGTACTGGGACCTGGTCAGCCAAGGCGCGGATGAACTGTTCTGGGTACTGGAACTGCAGGGCACCCCGGCCCCCGCGCCGACCTCTGCCATGCAGTGGGCGGGACCGACGTCGATCCAGGTGCAGGGGGTTGACCAACTGAGCCGATGGAGCGACCAGTTGCACCCGGCAGACCAGCCAGTGCATCTGGATGCGCTTACCCGGCATCTGGCCGATCGCAGTGGGCGCACGCCGTTTGCGTTGGACGTGCGCATGAAGCCTGCCGGCGACGGCGACTATCGCTGGTGCCGGGTCAGCGGAGTAGCGCGACGTGACGCACAAGGCATGGCGCTGGCCATCGGCGGCAGCGTGCGTGATATTCACGAGCAGCACCTGCATCACGAGGGCCTTGAGCTGGCGGCCACCCGCTTCGATATATCCCGGGAGATGCTGCATGACGGGCTGTGGGATATCGAGGTGGTGGCCGGCGACCCGGCGAACCCGAAAAACACCATTTGGTGGTCGTCACAAATGCGCCGGCTGCTGGGCTGCAACACCGTCGAGGAGTTCCCCAACACCCTGGAAAGCTGGACCTCGCGCTTGCACCCCGAGGACAGCGCGCGGGCCATTGCGGCGTTTGTCGCCCATGTTGAAGACCGTAGCGGCAAGACCCCTTTCGACGTGGACTATCGCCTCAAACACCAGAACGGCGCTTACCGCTGGTTCCGTGGCCGCGGGCAAACACGCCGTGCGCAGGACGGCTCCCCGCAGCGGGTGGTCGGCGCGATCACCGATATCCACGCCCGCCATGAAGAAAGCACGATGCGCGAGGCGCAGGCACAACAGCATCGGGTGATGCAGGACACCCTCAACAAGCTCACGCAAATTGTCGCCACCATCCAGGGCATTGCCAGCCAGACCAACCTGCTGGCGTTGAACGCCGCCATCGAGGCGGCACGCGCCGGCGATGCCGGGCGCGGGTTTGCAGTGGTCGCCGATGAAGTGCGCAAACTCGCCACCCGTACCAGCCAGGCAACCCAGCAAGCGGCCGAGATGATGCACAACTGATCAGATGAACAGCCCACGCTGCAGGCGTGGATACACAACCTATTCCAACAATAACAATCGGGTGCGTTATGCGCGATTACACCTCAGCAGTGAACTCTTTCGACTTTCTACAATTGGCCGCCCGGGATTTGCACGGCGAGCTGAATGCCTTGAATGCCTGTATCGAATGTTGCGACCGGCACGCCGAGGGCGATGCCGTCGCGTTGTATTGCGAAACGCGGGATGGCCGCGCCACGCGCCACACCTTCCGCGAACTGCAGGACCACGCGGCGCGCTTCGGCAATTTCCTGCGCGAGCAAGGCGTCCAACCGGGAGATCGTGTCGCGGGCCTGATGCCGCGCACGGTTGAATTGTTGATCGCCATTCTGGGGACCTGGCGTATCGGCGCGGTCTACCAGCCGCTCTTTACCGCCTTCGGTCCCAAGGCCATCGAGCAGCGGTTGGGTTGCTCGAAGGCACGCTGGATCGTGACCGATGCCCTCAACCGCCCCAAGCTGGATGATGTCAGCGACTGCCCGCCCATCATCGTGACCGACGGTGCCCCGGCGCATCCGAGCGATTACGACTTCTGGCGTACGCTGGATCAGTACTCGACGCAATGCACACCGCAATTGCTGGACGCCAGTGCACCGTTTTTGCTGATGTGCACCTCCGGAACCACGGGGCCGGCCAAACCGCTGGAGGTGCCCTTGAGCGCCATCCTGGCCTTCAAGGGCTACATGCGTGAAGCGATCGATCTGCGCGAAGACGACCGTTTCTGGAACCTGGCCGACCCGGGTTGGGCCTATGGCTTGTATTACGCGGTCACCGGCCCGTTGGCGTGCGGCCACGCCACGCTGTTCTATGACGGCGCTTTCTCGGTGGACACCACCTGCCGGATCATCAAAAAATACGCGATCAGCAACCTGGCCGGCTCACCTACGGCCTATCGCTTGCTGATCGCGGCGGGCGCGGAGTTCGCCGACGCTGCGCGGGGTCAGTTGCGCGTGGTCAGCAGCGCCGGTGAGCCGCTCAACCCTCAAGTCATCCGTTGGTTTGCCGAACAGGCCGGCGTGGTCATCCATGATCATTACGGCCAGACCGAAATCGGCATGGTGCTGTGCAATCACCATGGGTTGCAGCACCCTGTTCGTGAGGGCTCGGCCGGTTACGCGATGCCGGGCCATCGGATTGTCGTGCTCGATCATCAGCACCGGGAACTGCCGGCCGGCCAGCCTGGCGTGTTGGCGGTGGACCGCGAGCGCTCGCCCCTGTGCTGGTTCAATGGATACTTCGGCATGCCGACCCAGGCGTTTGTCGGCCGTTATTACTTGAGCGGCGATATCGTTGAGCTCAATGACGACGGCAGTATCAGCTTCGTCGGCCGCAACGACGACGTGATCACCACCTCGGGCTATCGCGTCGGGCCGTTTGATGTGGAGAGTGCTCTCATCGAACACCCGGCCGTGGTTGAGGCTGCCGTCATCGGCAAACCCGACCCGCAACGCACTGAGCTGATCATGGCGTTTATCGTTTTGAACCGTGAGTACCTGCCCAGCGCCGAGTTGGCTGAGGTGCTGCGCCTGCATGTCCGACAGCGCCTGGCCGCGCATGCGTACCCTCGGGAAATAGAATTCGTCGAGCAACTGCCCAAGACCCCCAGCGGCAAGTTGCAGCGATTCATCCTGCGCAACCAGGAAATCGCCAAGCAGCAGGCACTCGCCACATGACCCGGCGGTGGAGGCTGGCGTGCTGAGCCGCTCGGAGTTTCAGCGCCGGGCGCTGGAGGTGTTCAAGGAGCGCAGTTTCAGCCAGGTCAGCATGCGTGAACTGGCCGCGCACATTGGCATAAGTCCCGGCGCAATCTATCACCATGTGGAGAGCAAGGAAGCGCTGCTGTTCGAGTGGTTGATGGAGCTGTATCAGGCGTTGCTGGCGCACGTCGAGCGGGTCACAACGCAACGACTGACGCCTGCGCAACGCCTGACGACACTCATCGAAGGCCATCTTCAATTGCATGAAACCATGGGCGCGCACTTCAAGCTGGCGGTCATGGATGCCAACTGCCTGAGCGCGCCGATGGAAGACTGCGTGCGCGGGTTGAGAGCAGCCTATGAGGCCAAGATACTGGGCCTGGTCGCACAGCCAGGCCATGAACCCTGCGGCGCCTTGCGCAACAGTGCACTCACGACCCTCTTGCCGATGCTCAACAGCCTGCCTACGTGGTTGAGCCCGATGATCGAAGATTCCCAGCGCAGAATCATTACGAAGACCATCGCCGTTGCGGTAGTGCGCGCTATCAAGTCGCTGCCCTGAAGCTCGTTCTCGGTCGTAGTGAGCGGGCTTGCCCCGCGCCGGGTGGCAGAGCCGCCCCGACAAGGACGCCGTGGTGTTTCAGGAAGATCGCAGTGACTGGATTTGGGGCGGCTGCGCCACCCAGCGCGGGGCAAGCCCTAATGCCAGTCAGTTAAGGATTAACGCGGTCACTGTGGGAGGGGGCTTGCTCCCGATGGACTGCTTAGCAGGCCCATTTTTGAGGCCGCTGCGCGGCCTATCGGGAGCAAGCCCCCTCCCACAATTTATTCATCGCCCGCTTTATCGCTTAACTGACCGGCATTAGGGCTTGCCCGCTCACTACAACGATGCCAGATTTCAGATGTTTCTTTATGATGTGGCCTTTCGCTCAACGCCTCAGGAATCACCATGCCCGCCCTCACCTTCCGCAACGCCCTGCCTGCCGACGCCGCGCGTTGCTTTGAGATCGAATCCAGCGCCTACGAAGGTGACGAAGCCGCCACCCTGGAGAAGATCGCCACGCGTATCGCCCAGTACCCGCAAGGTTTTTTGATCCTGCAAGCCGATGGCGTCGTGGTGGGTTTCATCAACTCTGGCTGCGCCCATGAGGTGGTGATGTCGGACGAGGCGTTCAAGGAGCTGGTAGGCCATTCGCCGCAAGCGCCGAATGTGGTGATCATGTCGGTGGTGGTCGACCCGGCTCATCAGGGCAAAGGCTATTCCAGACTGCTGATGACCGAGTTTGTGCAGCGCATGCGGGCGCTGGGCAAGCAGACCATTCACCTGATGTGCAAAGAGCAACATGTGCCGCTGTACAGCCGCATGGGCTACCGCTATGTGCAGCCTTCTCCGTCGGATCACGGCGGTATGGCGTGGCATGAAATGATAATGGCTTTTTAATAGCTTCCTATAGAACTTATTACCGGGGTGCCGTCCAACGAGGCACCACGAATTGACTCGGAATGCATTGATGTACAGGAATCAGCTTAGCCGTCTGTTAGCCTCCTCGTTGATTGCAAGCACCTTGATGACCATCGTGCCGATTGCCTTAGGGGCCACAGCCCAAGACATCGAGCACCTGCGCAACTCATCCATGGAACAGCGCCAGCGCGAAGCCAACCAGCGGGCCGAAGAGCAGGCACGCCAGGTCAGAGAGCAGATGCGCAGGACGGCTGAGGAAAATCGCCAACGGGCCAAAGACCTTGAAGATACGATGCGCCGCCACGAACAGGAGCGTGTGGAAGCCGATCGCAAATTACGCCTGGAGGCACGGGAGAAAGAGATGGCGCAAGAGGCTGCAAAGCGAATGCCGTTGAGGGTGCCGCCTGCTCACGCCTGCAAAGATTTGCCTGAGTGCGCATCAGACGCCTCGCCCCATTAATCGCTTGAAGCTTTGTAACCAGGCGTATGTCGAGTCAGACGGCAAAGTCGGATGGCAATACACGTAACACAACCGAGAAACCGCCATGACCACGCCCCTCATTGAAATCGGTGACCAAGCCAACCCCGCAGCCGAAGGCATCCTCGGTAGTGGCCTGGCCGCGTTCAATGAAGGCGTTACCGGCATGAACGATCGCCTGCCGCTGACGGTATTGCTCAAGTGTCCCGACACTCAGCGAATTCTCGGCGGCATCACCGGCAAGACCAGCCTGGGTATGGCCTTTCTTGACCTGTTCCACCTGCCCGAGTCGCTACGCGGTTCGGGCCTTGGCAGCCGATTGCTGCAAGCCTTTGAAGACGAAGCCCGCCGCCGTGGTTGCGCGCATGCGGTGCTGTACACCCTCAGTTTCCAGGCACCGGGGTTTTATGAGAAACACGGCTGGCTGCGGTTTGGTGAAATCCCGTGTGAGCCTGCGGGCAGCTGTCGGGTGTTTCTGTCTAAGCCGCTGTGACACCCAGGCGTTTGCCAAACAACCGATTGCCATGGGTCTCCCCCTGGAAGGTGTAGGTCGGCGCGCCCAGCGCCACATACCCACGCCGCGGGTAAAAACCCAGCGCACGCTCGTTGCCCTCCCACACCGTCGCCCATAATAGCGAAGCGCCTGCTTGCGCGGCACACTGCTCTGCCGCTTGCAACAACCGATAACCGACGCCCTGGCCGGTGAAACGCTCCTGGATGTACAAACGCTGCAACTCGGCAACGTCCGACGCCTTGATCATCGGGTGGCGCGTGTCGAGTCTGATCTGGGCAAAGCCAACCAGGTGTCGGTCGGCTTCGGCGACAAGCAGCGCAGTGCCGGGCTCGGCCATCAGCGCCGTGATTGCATCCGGGGCGAACGCTTGCAGTGCCTCATTGGCAATCGAGCTTCGGATACCTTGGGTCGCGTAGGTGTCGAGAAACACCTGCATGCCCAGCACACCGATGCACAGGGCATCCTCGGTGGTGGCGGGACGAAGGGTGATGGCGGGCATCGAGTGTCCTTATTCAAATGGATGAGGATTAAAGTCTTACCAACTGCCCGATGCCCCACCGCCGCCGCTGGAACCGCCGCCCCCGGACGAGCTGCTGCTGGAGCTGGAACTGGAGCTGCTGGAACCCGAATCGCTTGAACTGCTCGAACCGGAGCCCGAGCCGCCTGTGGTCTTGGCAAAGATGAACAAGGCCACGAACGACGCAATCGGAAACGCCATCAGCCACCCGTGACGCCCAGCGTCCGCGATCAGCCCTGCCGCCACATACACCGCCACCGCAGCGCACAGCCGTATGGCAAAACCAACCCGGCTGGTGTTCCAGGCGCTTCTCATGACCATCCACAGCACCAGGTACGCCCCCAGTATCGCCAGTGCGCCCAGCGGCAATGCGAGCCAATGGATAAAGTTGACGTCGAGATACCAGTGGTCCACCACCAGCAGGCCAATGATGTAGGCCAGCAACCCCACCACGCCGTAAAACACCGGGCGCGCCATCCATAACGCGCCGAACGTGGCGCCGCCGATCAGCAAGGTCAGCGGCAGGATGAACAGGTTCGCCCACCACTCCCGGCCGCCGGCCAAAAAGCTCAGCAGCAGGGTCAGCACCACCGCTGCCAGCAATGCCTTGCGCCAGCGCAGCTTGCCGGCAGCCATCAATACACCGCCAACCGCGCCCAGGATAAACGCGAGCGCTATCGCCAGCGCTTGGGGGTTCAAGCCGGGCCCTGCGACTTTGGGCAAGTCGCCGCCGTCCACCAGCACGGTCAGGTCATTGACCGCCTGTTGCACGCCGCCCGCATAGTCGCCCTGGCGAAACGCCGGGGTGATGTGTTCCTCGATGATGCGATGGGCCAGCAGGTCGGTCACCGTACCTTCGAGCCCGTAACCCACCTCGATGCGCACGTTGCGATCATCCTTGGCCACCACCAGCAGGATGCCGTCGTTGACGTCCTTGCGCCCCAGCTTCCAGGCGCGGAACAGTTGGTTGGCGTAGTCTTCGATGCTTGAGCCGCCGGTGGTGGGCACCAGCAGTACCGCTATTTGTGCGCCTTTGCGCTGTTCGAGGGCTGCCAGTTGTTGTTTCAGACCGGCGGTAGTGCCCGCGTCGAGGGTGTTGGTGAGGTCAATCACCCGCTGGTCAAGAGCCACGCCGATGGGCGATGTGTCGGCCCGGGCCAGGCTGAGCAGGCCCACGAGTAGCAGTGCCACGAGGCTCACAACGGATTGCCGCAAAATCACCAGCATGTTTTGTTACCTGAAGTTTCTTCCTGAAGCTGCCGACTCTACCTTATCGGCGCTATAAGGCGTGACCCAGAGGGCGCGACTCTCTAAACTCCTAGAGCTATAGCACTAGGCCATAATCGAGAACTCATCCATGGACCTCCGCCACCGCAACAATATCCACGTGATGGGCGACGGTCGCGCGACGCTGGTGTTCTCCCATGGTTTTGGTTGCAACCAGGCGATGTGGAACTACTTGGCCCCGCATTTCCTGGCGCGTTACCGCGTGGTCCTGTACGACCTCGTCGGAGCCGGCCTGTCAGACCTGGACGCCTTCGACAAACACAAATACAGCGTGTTGGATGGCTACGCCCGCGACCTCAACGAAATTATCGACGCTTACGCCCAGGGCCCGGTGATTCTGGTGGGCCACTCGGTCAGCGCGATGATCGGCACCCTGGCCGACCGCCTGGCGCCCGGACGCGTCGCCGGCCATGTGATGATCGGCCCCTCGCCGCGCTATATCGACACCGATAACTACGTGGGCGGCTTCAAGCGCAGTGATATCGATGACCTGCTCGACACCCTCGACAGCAACTACCTCGGCTGGTCGAGCGCCATGGCGCCGGTGATCATGGGCGCGCCGGGCCAACCGGCGCTCAGCACGGAGCTGACCGAAAGTTTCTGCCGCACCGAGCCGGACATCGCCAAGCAGTTCGCGCGCGTCACCTTCCTCTCGGACAACCGCGAGGACGTGCTCGGCCTGAACGTGCCAGTGCTGATCCTGCAATCGAGCGATGACCTGATCGCCCCGGTCGCCGTGGGCGAATACTTGCACAGCGTGCTACCCGACAGCACCTACTGCCTGGTCGACAACGTCGGCCATTGCCCGCACATGAGTGCACCGCTGGCCTGTGCAGCGGCAATGGACGCGTTCCTGGCCCCCTGGGCGACCACCGATGCTGTCTGAGCTGTTCGACAACGCCGCCTGCGCGCTGGCCGTCACCGCTGAAGACGGCACGATTGTGCGAGCCAACGCCCGCTTCAGCGACTGGCTGGGGTTCGACCCAGACGAGTTATGCGGCCGCCGTTTCCAGGATCTGCTGACCATGGGCGGGCGGATTTTCCACCAGACCCACTTGGCACCCATGCTGCGCATGCAGGGCCGCATCACGGAAGTGAAGCTCGACATCCTGCACCGCGACGGGCACAAAGTGACCGTGCTGCTCAACGGTATCAAGCGCGAGGTGCCCGAAGGTGCGGTCTACGACCTGGCGCTGTTCGGCACCACCGACCGCGACAAGTACGAGCGCGAACTGCTCAACGCACGCCACCTCGCCGAAGCCCTCCTGCAGGAAAAAACCGCCGCCGAGGTCGCGTTGCAACAGGCCCAGGCTGAACTGCACGAGGCCTATGCGATTTCACAGCGCCGTGCATTGTTTGCCGAGCAGATGGTGGCGATCGTCAGCCACGACCTGAAGAATCCGCTGACCGCCATCCGCATGGCGTCCGACTTTCTCAGCCGTGGCGAACGCACAGCCCGGGAGCAACAACTGCTCGGGCATATCAGCCAATCGTCCGAGCGCGCCCAGCGCATGATCGCCGACCTGTTGGACTTCACCCAGGCCCGGGTCGGCCAGGGCATCACCATCAAGACCGCGCCGTTGGACTTGCATGCGGTGATTCGCCACGCCGTGGATGAGTTGCGCGTGGCGTTCCCCAAGGCCACGCTGGAACATCGAGCCGAAGGCCAGGGCAATGCCTGCCTGGACGCCGACCGGGTGCAACAGATCATCGGCAACCTGGTGGCCAATAGCGTGGCGTATGGCGACCTGCAACAGCCGATCACCATCACCTCACGCCTGAGTGACGGCGGCTGCGAAGTGGCGGTGCACAACCACGGCGCGGCAATTCCCAAAGCGCTGTTGGCGGGGCTGTTCGAACCCATGACCCGGGGCACCGACCAAGGCAGCGACGTACGCAGCGTGGGCCTGGGCCTGTACATCGTGCGCGAGCTGGCCAAGGTGCATGGCGGGGATGTGGCGGTGAGCTCCGCTGCGGCCGAAGGCACGACCTTTACCGTGACGTTTCAAAGCCCGTAGGCACTGCCCTGCATGATCGGCTCGACGCTGCCGGTCAATATCACCCCGCCCTGCCCGTCCCACTGCACGGTGACGGTGCCGCCGTCGCACTGCACGGCCACCGTGTCATCCAGTAAACCGCGGCGGATCCCGTTGACCACCGCCGCGCAGCAGCACGAACCGGAACCCAGCGGCACGCCGCCACCACGCTCCCAGATGCGCAGACGGATGTGGCGGCGGTCCAGTACCTGCACGAAATGCACGTTGGTCCTGGCGGGGAACCATGGGTGAACCTCCAGCGCCGGGCCCAGCGCCGCCACGTCGATGGCGGCGACGTCGTCAACAAAATACGTGCAGTGCGGGTTGCCCATGCTGCACGCCGCCGGCGCGCCGTCGATGGCCAAGGCGCGGGTGTCCATCGCTTCGGCCAGCGGCACGTCAGCCCAGCCCAGCGACGGTGGGCCCATGTTCACCGCCACCTGCCGCCCCGGCGCACGCGTACAGGTGAGCAGGCCGCGGTCGGTGCGCAACACCACCGACTGCGTGCCGGTTTCATGCATCAGGCGGTCGGCTACCCCACGGGTGGCGCTGCCGCAAGTGGCCAGCGGCGTGCCGTTGGGGTTCCAGAATTTGACGCGCGCAGCGGCGTCCGCGCAGTCGAGCACCACGGCCAGTTGGTTGAAACCGATGCCGGTGTGACGGTTGCCCAGGCGACGGGCGATTTGCGCGGTAATCGGGTCGTCCTGGCCACGACGGTCGATGATGATGAAATCATCGCCATGGGCGTGCATTTTCACGAACGGCAAGGGCATGGACAATCCTGTGGGCGAGCGGGCGGTGAACGCCAGCATACTGAGTCGAGGGGAGTTTCATCAAACCCGGTCCAGCCCCATGCTAGCGTGGTCGCGTTCCAGCCCAGCCGAGCTTTTCATGAAAACCAACCGACTCGCCTTAATTGCGGCACTCGCCGTGTTGTCCCAGGGGGCCATCGCGGCCACTCTTTGCCAGCCGGCCGCCACCAGCCCGAATGCCAAGGTGTTGCTGGAGGCGGCGCAACGGCACTTGGGCGACACGCCCAACCCGCTGCCCCGTGTGCATACCGAAGGGACCTTGCCCAACCAGGGTATCCGCGAGCAGAGCATCGCCGCCGAAAAGGACTGGCCGATCATGCGCCAGGCCGCGCTGGCCTGGCGCATGAGTGGCGACCCGCGCTACCTCAAGCAAGTCGATAACGACCTGGCCGCCTGGGCCGACGTGTATCAACCGGACTTCAACCCCATCGACGAAACCAACCTCGACATGCTGATCAGCGCCTACGCGCTCACCGCCGACCACCTGCGGCTGGAGACCCGCGACGCCAGCCGTCGCTTGATCCAACGCCTGGGCAACGGCTACATCGCGCAGATCCAGCAATTTCACGGCGCGAAGAAAGGCACCCAGACCAATAACTGGCAGAGCCATCGCGTCAAGCTGGTGACCGTGGCCGCCGCCGCACTGGGTGATCGGCCGATGCTGGAACAGGCGCTGCAACTGTTTAAACAGCAGATCGCCGACAATGTCCTGCCCGATGGTTCGGTGACCGACTTCCAGGACCGCGACGCCCTGCATTACGTGGTCTACGACCTCGAACCGCTGGTGCAGGCCGCACTGGCGGCGAAACCCTACGGCATCGGCGGCGACTGGTTGAAGCTCAGCGCCAACGGCGCTTCCCTGGGGGCTGCGCTGGACTGGCTGGTGCCCTATGCCAACGGCCAGCGCAGCCACCAGGAGTTCGTGCACACCCATGTGCAATTCGACAAAGACCGCGCCAACGTCGGTGAAGCCGGCTACAGCGGCACCTGGCAACCCAAGAGCAGCGCCACGCTGTTCTGGTTGGCGGCACAACTGGACAGCCGTTACCTGCCGGTGGCCAAACAATTGGCCGAGCACCCGGCGGACTGGATCAGCGCCTGCTATTTGAAGTAGACACCGCTAGACTGGCTGCGCCCACTCTTCGAAGGATCGACCATGCTTATTGTCTTCAGCGGCCTGCCCGGCACCGGTAAGACCACCATTGCCCGGGAACTGGCACGCCGGCTGGGTGCGGTTTACTTACGTATCGATGTGATCGAGCAGGCGCTGCGCGAGGCGGCCGTATTGGCCGGCGAGGTGGGCGCCAGCGGCTACCACGTGGCGAATGCGCTGGCCCTGAGCAACTTGTGCTTGGGGCTTGGGGTGGTCGCCGACTGCGTAAACCCCGTCGAAGAAAGCCGGCAAGCCTGGCGCGCCGTGGCGACGACGGCGAGCGTCGAGCTGATGAATATCCAAGTGACCTGCTCGGATCGCCAGGAACACCAACGTCGCGTGGAAACCCGCACAGGCGATATCCCAGGGCTGACGCCGCCGACCTGGCAGGCCGTTGCGGCCCACGAGTACGTCGCCTGGACCGAGCCGACGTTGACGCTCGACACCGCGAACGTCACGCCGGACCAGTCACTGGCGCTGATCCTCGAACGGCTCAGCCGGGGAAGTTAGCCCGCAGCGCCTCAAGCCCGCCGCGGTAGACCCCGGCGAACAGCGCTTCAACCTGCTCATCCGTGGTGCCGGCCGCCGGGGTGAACACGCCGGACCAGGTCGCCTTCGCCGACGTGTCAGTCAAGGCTTCAACCTGCAAGGTCGCGAGGTACGCCGACACCGGGAACGGCGACTGTTCGATGGTGTAGCTGTAGGTGCGCGCCACGTTGTCGAACGTCTGCAGACGCTCGACCACCACACCGCCATCGGCCGCTTGCAGATGACGCACACGGCCGCCTTCGCGGGTTTCGCTCTTGACGATCAAGGGCAGCCACTTGGGCAGCGCATCGAAGCCGCCGACCAATTGCCAGACCTCATCGGCCGATGCCGGTATTTCAATCACGCAAGCTGCTGTTGCCACGGGTCATACTCCATTCCAGAAAAATCAGATCGCCATGCTGTCGACGACACCACCATCGACCCGCAACGCCGCACCAGTGGTGGCCGACGACAGCGGTGAAGCAATGTACGCCACCAGGTTCGCCACTTCATCCACATTGGCTGCGCGCTGGATGATCGACGTCGGCCGGGCGTTTTGCACAAACACATCCGCTTCATCCCGGGCACTGCGTCCGGATTTGGCCGTGGCGTCCGTGAGCATCTGCTCCAGGCCATCGGTAAAGGTCGGTCCCGGCAGGATCGCGTTGACCGTCACACCGGTGCCCGCCAGGCGTTTGGCCAAACCATGGGACACCGCCAGGTTGGCACTTTTGGTCACGCCGTAGTTGATCATGTCGGCCGGGATCGCAATGCCGGATTCCGAAGACACGAAGATCACCCGGCCCCAGCCCTGCGTCACCATGCCCGGCACATAATGCCGCGCCAGGCGCACGCCGGAGATCACATTGACCTCGTAGAAACGCGCCCACTCGCTGTCGGGCGCGTCGAAGAAGTCCACATCATTGAAGATGCCCAGGTTGTTGACCAGGATGTCGGCATGCGGCTCGGCGGCGAACAGTTTTTCTGCGCCCTCCAGGGTGCCGAGGTCGGCGACCACGCCACGCAGGTCCGCTCCCGGCACGTCCTGGCGAATGCTCGCCAGCGCCGCATCCACCTTGCCCGCCTCTCGCCCGATCACCACTACGGTGGCGCCGGACTGCGCCAGGGCGCGGCCGATGCCCAGGCCGATCCCGGCGGTGCTGCCGCTGACGATGGCGACTTTGCCACTCACATCAATATTCATCATCGAAATCCTCACGTTGAATCAACCAGTCTCAGGGTCGTCATGACCGTTGAAAAGATCCTAGACGGCAAAGATCGGACCGTCCAAGACATACTGCGACCAACTTGAGTCCTTCAAGGTCTAGCCAGCGACAAGCCCGCGCAAACGCAAGCCGAGCATGCCCAGGGCTAACAACGGTGATCGCAACAGCTTGCCACCGGGGAAGGTCATGTGCGGCACGCGACTGAACAGGTCCAGGCCCCGGCTCTGCCCGGCATGAATGCCTTCGGCCAGCAAGCGCGCGCACCAGTGGGTCACGTTGAGCCCATGCCCGGAATAGCCCTGGGCATAGAACACGTTGGGGTACTGCTGCAACCGCCCGACCTGGGGAAAGCGATTGGCGGTAATGCCGATCTTGCCGCCCCACTGGAACTCGATAGCGGTGTTGGCCAACTGCGGGAACACCTTGAGCATCTTCGGTTGCATATATGCCGCGATGTCGGCCGGGTCGCGTCCCGAATAATGACACGCGCCCCCGAACAACAGGCGACGGTCAGCTGAAAGGCGGTAGTAATCCAGGCCGATTTTCTGGTCGCACAGGGCCAGGTTTTGCGGGATCAGTTGCCTGGCCTGCGTTTCGCTCAACGGTTCGGTCGCGATGATGTAACTGCCCGCCGGCAACACCTTGCCGCTCAGGCGCGGTTCCAGCTCCTCCAGGTGGGCATTGCACGCCAGCACCAGGTGGCCGGCGCGTACCGTGCCGCCCGCGCAACGCACCTGTACCCTGTCGCCGTGGATCAGCTCCAGCACCGGGCTGTGCTCGAAAATCCGCACCCCGAGGGCCTCGGCCACGCGGGCTTCGCCCAGCACCAGATTGAGCGGGTGCAGATGCCCGGAGCCCATGTCCACCAGGCCACCGGCATACACCGTGGAATCCACCACCTGCGCCATCGCGTGGCGTGGCACCAAGCGCGTTTCGGGGGTGTACCCCAACTGCGCCAGGTGTTCCTGCTCACGCGTGAATGCAGCGAACTGCGCCGGGGTGTTGGCCAATTCGCAAAAGCCCCAGCGCAGGTCGCAGTCGATGCCGTGCTCGCGGATGCGCTCGCCGACCAGCGCCACCGAATCGATGCCGGCACGCTCCAGGTAAGCCACGCCCTCCTCGCCGATGTACTTGGCGAACCCCGAGACATCGTGGCCGATGCCGCGAATCAACTGCCCGCCATTGCGCCCGCTGGCGCCCCAACCGATGCGCCGGGCCTCCAGCAGGATCACCGAAAGCCCGCGCTGGGCCAGCTCGATGGCGGTGTTGACGCCGGTGAAGCCACCGCCGATCACACAGACATCGGCGTCAAGCTCCGCGTCCAATACCGCACGCTCAGGCATGGCATTGGCCGTCGCCCGGTAATAGGAGCGGGCGTGCTCACTGGACTGCATCATTTGTTGGTCTTCACTTTGCTCCAGGCGCGGGTCATCAGGCGCATGGTCGCCGGGGTTGGCGTGGTGGAAATATAGAGTTTGTCGAGCACCGCCTGGGGCGGGTAAACCTCAGGGTTGTTCACCAGTTCCGGGGCCATGAACGGCTTGGCCGCGGGGTTGGCGTTGGCATACCCCACCGAGGCACTGACCTTGGCGATCACCTCGGGGTCCAGCAGGTAGTTGATGAAGGCGTGGGCTTCTTTGACGTTGCCGGCGTCGGCGGGAATGGCCAGCAGGTCGAACCACAGGTTGGAGCCTTCCTTGGGGATCGAATAGGCGATGTTCACCCCGTTCTTGGCTTCCTTGGCACGGTTGGCGGCCTGGAACACGTCGCCGGAATACCCGAACGCCACGCAGATGTCACCGTTGGCCAGGTCCGAGATGTACTTGGAGGAATGGAAGTAAGTGATATACGGCCGCAGTGTCAGCAGCTTGGCTTCCGCCTCCTGGTAATCCTTGGGGTTCTCGCTGCGGGGGTCCTTGCCCATGTAGTTGAGGATCGCCGGGAACAGCTCGTCCGCCGAATCGAGGAAGGCCACGCCGCACTGGTTGAGCTTCTTGATGTTTTCCGGCTCGAACAGCACCGCCCACGAGTCGATATGGTCGATGCCCAGCACCTGCTTGACCTTGTCGACGTTATAGCCGATGCCGTTGGTGCCCCACAGGTACGGCACCGAGTGCGCGTTGCCCGGGTCATTTTTCTCGAGCAGCGCGAGCAACTTGGGGTCCAGGTTCTTGAAGTTGGGCAACTGCGCACGGTCGAGCTTGAGGAACGCCCCCGCTTTCACCTGCCGCGCCAGGAAGTGGTTGGACGGCACCACCACGTCATAGCCGGTGCGCCCGGCCAGCAGTTTGCCCTCCAGGGTTTCGTTGGAGTCGAATACGTCGTAGATCACTTTTATCCCGGTCTTGGCCTGGAAATCAGCCAAGGTGGTGTCGCCGATGTAATCGGTCCAGTTGTAGACACTCACCGTTTGCGCCGCCTGGCTGGTGCTGCTGAAGGCGGCTACCAGGGCCAGCGGAAGAAGCTTTTTCACAAGACGCATATCGACACCCCTTTTTTTGGTTTTTTAGACGCTCAACAACAGGAACTCACGCTCCCAGGAACTGATCACGCGCTTGAAATTCTCATGTTCGGCGCGCTTGACCGCGACGTAGCCCCGCACGAACTTGTCGCCCAGGTAGTGCTTGACCGTGTCGCAATCCTCCATCCGCGCCAGCGCGTCTTCGAGGGTGAACGGCAGGCGCAGGTTGCGACGCTCGTAGGCACGCCCTTCAACCGGTGCACTCGGCTCGATCTGTTCGACCATGCCCAGGTAGCCGCACAGCAAGCTCGCGGCAATCGCCAGGTAAGGGTTGGCATCGGCGCCGGGCAGGCGGTTTTCCACGCGCATGGCGTCGGGGCTGGAGGTGGGCACGCGCAGGCCGACGGTGCGGTTTTCTTCGCCCCACTCGACGTTGACCGGTGCCGAGGTGTCAGGCAGGAAGCGCCGGAACGAGTTCACGTTGGGTGCAAACATCGGCAGCAGCTTGGGGATGTACTTCTGCAAACCGCCGATGTGGTGCAGGAACAAGGTGCTCATCTTGCCGTCGCCATCGACGAATACCGGTTTGCCGGTGGCGATGTCCACCACGCTCTGGTGCAGGTGCATGGCGCTGCCCGGCTCGTCGGCCACCGGCTTGGCCATGAAGGTGGCGGCGACGTTGTGCTTGAGCGCGGCTTCGCGCAGGGTGCGCTTGAACACGGTGATCTGGTCGGCCAGGTCAAGGGCGTCACCATGACGGAAGTTGATTTCCATCTGTGCCGGGCCGTCTTCGTGGATCAGCGTATCGAGGTCCAGGCCCTGGGCTTCGCACCAGTCGTAGACGTCTTCGAACAGCGGGTCGAACTCGTTGGCGGCGTCGATGGAAAACGACTGGCGGCCGGTTTCGGCGCGCCCGGAACGGCCCACCGGGGTTTTCAGCGGCAGGTCCGGGTCTTCGCAACGCTGGGTCAGGTAGAACTCCATTTCCGGCGCGACAATCGGCTGCCAGCCGCGCTCGGTGTAGAGCTGCAATACCTTCTTCAGTACGTTGCGCGGCGACAGCTCGATGGGGTTGCCCTGCTTGTCGAAGGTGTCGTGGATCACGATCGCGGTGGGCTCTATGGCCCAGGGCACCACATAGGTCGCGTTGGACACCGGGCGGCACACCATGTCGATGTCGGCCGGGTCGAGCAGGTCGTAGTAGATATCGTCGTCGACGAAGTCCCCGGTCACCGTTTGCAGCAACACACTTTCCGGCAGGCGCATGCCTCGCTCATGCAGGAACTTATTGGTGGGCGCAATCTTGCCGCGTGCGATGCCAGTCAAATCACTGATCACGCATTCGACTTCGGTAATCTTGTGTTCTTTCAGCCAGGCGGACAGCTGATCGAAGGGGGCGTTCATAAGGACCTCGTCATGGGTGGGATACACACGCCGGCTTGTACTCTCGGCGCATTGAGGTCTATCTTGGGCCAGCCTTCAACGGGCATCTATCCACTTTGCACGAACCATAACGCACCAATAGAGTGCGCCAAGGTCATTCATGACACAGGCAACCGCTTTGCGCGTACAGGCCTTCACCACCGGTGATGTGGCCGCTCAATGCAATGCAACACCCGGCTGGGTGCAGCAGTACCAGCAGATGTCACCGGGGCATTTTGCCGGGCAGGTCCGCTACCTCGACCTGCAAGGTGTGCAGGTGTACGAAGAGTGCATGAACACCCGCGTGGAACAGCATTTCAATGCACCGCCGGGCTCGCTGGCGTTCTGTTTCGACGGCAGCGACAACGCGCTGTACATGCTCAATGGCGAAAGCCGCAACACCTGGATCACCCCGGAAAACTACCGTGAGGTGGCCGTGGTATTCGGCCCGCAGTTCGTGCAGCGCCAAGGGTTGGACGTGGCGAAGCTGGACGGTTTGTTCATGGCGCCGCTGACCTGCCGGCAAAACGCGCTGTTCACCCGCTGGCTCAGCGGCACCCTGACGCGCTTGTCCGCCGTCAGCGACCCGATCAGTCGCGACGCCCTCACCCAGCAACTGCTCGATGACTGCCTGTTCATTCTGGATAACGCCTGCGTGTGCCTGGACGACAGTTCATTGCAACGTCGCAGCGCCGAACGCCAGTTGATGGCGCGCATCGGCGCTTGGGCGGCGGATGCGCCGGATGAAACCGTGAACCTGCTGGAACTGGCGCAGATTGCGGGGGTGCCGCTGCGTCAGTTGCAGCAGGGCTTCAAGACCTACACCGGGATGAGCCCGGCGCAGTGGTTACGCCTGCGCCGCTTGAATGGCGCACGGCGGGAGTTGTTGAACTCGCCCGGAACGACCGTGGCCGAGGTGGCGATGAACTGGTCGTTCTGGCATTTGGGGCGGTTTTCCAACAGCTACCGTGCCCTGTTCAAAGAGTTGCCCAGCGAAACCCTCAAGCGTCACGGTTGAAACTGTAGCAGCGAGCTTGCTCGCGAAAAACCTCAACGATACCCCGTGTTGCCTGAATCAACGCGGCGCCTGTGAGTGCTTCGCGAGCAAGCTCGCTCCTACCTTGGATGCCTCAAGGCTGTGACTTGAGAAACGCCGCCATCAACAGGTTGACCCGCTCCGCGGCCTCCAACTGCACCATATGCCCCTGCCCCGGCAGGATCTCTACCCGGGCCTGCAGCCCCTCGGCGTGGTTGGCCGGGATGATTGCATCGTCACTGCCCCAGATCACCAGGCTCGGTTGCCGCCCCACCACCTTGCGCAAATCCAGCGTCTGCCGCCCACCGTCGAACAGCTTGGCATTGAGCTGCCGCAACGCCTGATCCACCCCTTCCAGGCGCTTGAACTTGAGCATGTCCTCGAGCATCTGCCGCGTCACCAACGCGGGGTCGCTGAACAGTTGGGTCAATTGCGGCTTGAGCGCGTTGCGGTGGTTGGCCTCGACAAAGCCTTGCAGGTAATCACCATTGATATCCGGTCCCAGGCCGGCGCTGGCGATCAGCGTCAGTGAAGCAATACGCTCGGGCGCCTGGTCGGCGAGCGTCAGCGCGACCAACCCACCCATGGAGTGGCCCGCCAGGTGCACGCGGTCGAGTGCAAGGTGATCGAGCAACGCCAACACCGCATGGCTCAACTCGTGTGCATCCGCACTTTGCAGGTGCTTGCCCGACTCGCCATGCCCTGGCAGGTCGAGCGCGATCACGCGGCGTTCGGCGGCCAATGCCGGCTGGTTGAACAGCCAGTTGTTCAGGTCACCGCCGAAGCCATGGATCAGCACCAACGGTGTGGCGCCCTCGCCCAGGTCGAGATAGCGCAGCAAACGCCCGCCCAGTTCAACCTTCTGCGCGCTGGGGCCAGACGCTTGGACTTCATCCGCGCTGGCGACAAACCCGGCGTTGAAGCTTTCGATCACTGCATCAATCTGCGCGTCGGTGGCCTCGCCCTCCACCACAATCCCCAGCAACGCGCCCACCAGCAACGTCTCGTCGCTCTGCGCCAGCACCCGGCGCAGTACGCCATTGAACGGCGCCTCGACGCTGCTGGAGATTTTGTCGGTCTCCACGTCCAGCACCGCCTCGCCCTTCTCCACCCGGTCGCCGGGTTGCTTGAGCCAGATGTCGATACGGCCCTCGGTCATCGACAGCCCCCACTTGGGCATGGTCAAGGTATGGATCATGCGGCGGTCCTCTTGTCGGCGATCTTCAGCACGGCGGCTTCGATCTTCGCGGCGTTGGGGATGTACAGGTCTTCCAGCGCATCGGAAAACGGCACCGGCGTGTGCGGCGCGGTGACCATCTGGATGGGAGCACGCAGGCATGAAAACGCCTCCTGCGCCACCAACGCGCTGATATCCGTGGCGATGGAACAACGTGGGTTGGATTCGTCGATCACCACCAGGCGCCCGGTTTTCTCGACGCTTTCCAGGATGCTGTCTGCGTCCAGCGGGCTGGTGGTGCGCAGGTCGAGCACTTCGCAATCGATGCCTTGGCGCGCCAGGTTGGCGGCGGCTTCCAGGGCGATATGCACCATGCGCCCGTAAGTGACCAAGGTGACGTCCCGGCCTTCGCGCACAAAGTTGGCTTCGCCAAAAGGCACGGTGTACAACTCTTCCGGCACTTCGCCTTGCAGGCTGTAGAGCATCTTGTGCTCGAGGAAGATCACCGGATCGTTGTCGCGGATAGCCTGGATCAGCATGCCCTTGGCGTCATAGGGCGTGGCCGGGCACACCACCTTGAGCCCGGGAATGTGCGTCCACATCGAGGTGAGCATCTGCGAATGCTGGGCGGCGGCGCGCAGGCCGGCACCGTACATGGCACGCATCACCAACGGCGTGGTGGTCTTGCCGCCGAACATGTAGCGGAACTTGGCGGCCTGGTTGAGCAACTGGTCGAGGCAGCAGCCGATAAAGTCGACGAACATCAACTCGCACACCGGGCGCATGCCGCGAGTGGCGGCGCCCACCGCCATGCCCACGTAGCCGACTTCGGACAACGGCGCGTCCAGCACGCGGTCGGGAAATTGCGGATACAAGCCCTTGGTAACTCCCAACACACCGCCCCAGGCGTCCTGCTCGCCGGGCGAGCCGGTGCCGCCGCAGACGTCCTGGCCAATGATGAAGACGCTCTGGTCGCGGCGCATTTCCTGGGCCAGGGCTTCGTTGATCGCCTGCTGATAGCTGATTTTGCGAGCCATAAAATTCTCTCCACGTAGTTGTTGTTATGAGTGGTACGCGACGTACACATCGCTGAGCAGGTCGGCGGCCTGAGGCTTGGGGTCGGACTTGGCCAGGCGCACGGCGTCGTCAATCAACTGCGCTACCTCACGGTCGATGCGCTCCAGTTGCGCCACTTCCAACCAGCCTTCGGCGTCGCAACGCTGACGGAACAGCGTCAGGCAATCGTGGGATTCGCGCAGGTTTTTCACTTCATCGGGGCCGCGATAGGTTTGCGCATCACCTTCGAAATGGCCGTAGAAGCGGCTCAATTTGACTTCCACCAGGGTCGGCCCCTGGCCGCTGCGGGCACGCTCCACCGCGACGCCGAGCGCTGCATGCACCGCGAAGAAATCATTGCCATCGACGATCACCCCCGGCATGCCAAACCCTACGGCACGCTCGGCGATGTCCTTGCAGGCTACCGACCAGCCGGAACCGGTGGCCTCGGCATAGCCGTTGTTTTCGGCAACGAACAGGCAGGGCAGCCGCATGATCGCAGCCAGGTTCATCGCCTCGAATACCGCCCCCTCGTTGGAGCCACCGTCGCCAAAGAACGCCACGGCCACGCCTTGGCTACCCTTGAGTTTGGCGGCCAGCGCCGCACCGGCCGCCAACGGCGCACCGGCCCCGACGATGCCGTTGGCACCGAGCATGCCCTTCTCCTGGTCGGCGATGTGCATGGAGCCGCCCTTGCCGCCACACACGCCGGTTTTCTTGCCGTAGATCTCGGCCATCATGCCGAACACATCCACGCCCTTGGCGATGCAATGCCCGTGGCCACGGTGGTTGGAAGCAATGCAATCTTCATCGTTGAGGTGGGCCATGACCCCGGCGGCGCAGGCTTCCTGCCCGGCGTACAGGTGCACAAAGCCTGGGATCTCGCCGGTGGCGAACTCCACGTGCAGGCGTTCTTCAAAATCACGGATGGTGCGCATCACGGTGTAGGCATGCAGCAATTGATCGGTGGACAGGTGAGTGGACATCTTGTTGTTCTCCAGGTTGTCTCGACACACAAAAGGCTGGCTTCGACCAGCTACAGGCCCTTCAGCACAGCCTGTGCCAAGGCCTTGGAAAACCTGGCAAATGCCTGATCCAGAGCGGCGCCGTCAGCCTGTGCCCACGCCCCGGGCCAGCTCCGCATGAGACGCGGCAGTGCAATACGCAAGCAGCGTCTCGCGCCGGATGAGACGCTGCGTCTCACGCCGGGCATTTGGTCAGGCTGCCCTTGTCCCTCCCGGCGCATACGCGCTTAATGGCGGGCATAACAACAAAGATCGAGAACCGGAGGCCTTATGCTCGCCGCGAACTCAAGGGGGCTGACCCCCAAGGAGCATGTCGACTGCGTCAGCCGCGTGGTGCGCAATGCCGATCGCCTGCCCCAGGCGCCGGTACCGTCGGTGATCTTCGACTCCTGGCGCCGCTCCATGGAGCAATACCACCTGGACCCGGGTTCGCTGCAAGGGCCACGCATCCTCACCGAACCCTTGCTCAAGGAATGCCGCGAACGTGCCGAGCTGTTCATGCGCATCGCCAGCGAAGCCGTCGGCCAGTTGCATCACCGCGTGCGTCACGCCGACTATTGCGTGATGCTCACCGACGCTCAGGGCCAGACCATCGACCATCGCGTGGACACCACGATTCGCAGCGACTGCCGCAAGGCCGGCCTGTACCTGGGCACCTGCTGGTCGGAAGCCGAAGAAGGCACCTGCGGCGTGGCCACGGTGCTGACCAGCCAGTCGGCGGTGACGGTGCATAAACGCGACCACTTCCGCGCCGCGTTTATCGGCCTGACCTGCTCCGCCGCGCCGATTTTCGATCCCCAGGGCAACCTGCTGGGCGTGATGGACGCCTCAGCCTTGCAGTCGCCGGACGACCGCCGCAGCCAGCACCTGGTGCGCCAGCTGGTGGCGCAGAGTGCCCAGGCCATCGAGAATGCCTTCTTCATGCACAGCGCTCGCCAGCACTGGGTGCTGCAAGCCCACAGCACGCCGGGTTACGTCGACAGCCAGCCTGACCTGCTGCTGGCCTGGGACCAGGACGGTCGCCTGCAGGCGCTCAACAGCAAAGCCCGCCAAGCCCTGCGCCGACGCTTCGGCCAGGTGCCGGCGCATATCGGCGAAGTGTTCGACCTGGAGGCGTTGCGCGCAGTCACGGATCAACACGCCCAGCAACTGCATTGGCTGGGCGAACCGGGCGCGCTGCACGTACGCGTCAATGCCCCCAGGCGCCAACCGGTACGCGCCGCAACGGTGGCGCAGGTGGATGCACGCGTCGAAGAGCATTTGCGCCTGGCCGTGCGGGTCAAGGACCGCAACCTGCCGGTGCTGGTACAGGGTGAAACCGGCGCCGGCAAGGAAGTCTTTGCCCGCCAGTTGCATGCACAAAGTGCTCGCCGCAACGGGCCGTTCGTAGCGGTGAATTGCGCAGCGATTCCGGAAAACCTGATCGAGAGCGAACTGTTCGGCTACGTGGCCGGGGCATTTACCGGCGCCTCCAGCAAGGGTATGCCGGGGCTGCTGGTACAAGCCGATGGCGGCACGCTGTTCCTCGACGAAATCGGCGATATGCCGCTGGCGCTGCAAACGCGCCTGCTGCGGGTGATGGCCGAAGGCGAAGTGGCGCCGTTGGGCGCGGCAAAGGCGCGCCATGTGGATATCCAGGTGATCTGTGCCAGCCACCGCGACTTGGCGGAATTGGTCAGCCAAGGGCGCTTTCGCGAAGACCTGTACTTTCGCCTCGGTTGTGCGCGCTTCTGCCTGCCGCCATTGCGCGAGCGTACCGACAAGCTGGCGTTGATCAACCGACTGCTGGAACAGCAAGCGCGCAACAGCGGCATGACGCTGGGCCTCAGCGAGGCGGCACTCCAAGCGCTGCTTGGTTATGCCTGGCCGGGCAACGTGCGGCAATTGCAGCATGTGCTGGCGTATGCCTGCGCGGTGTGCGAAGGCGATACCCTGCAATTGGCGAATTTGCCGGTTGAGGTGCGCGGGGAACAGGTTGAGGCACGGGTGCAACCGAGTGCCAGCCCGGAACGCCAGGTCGTGCTGGACGCGCTGATTCGACATCGCTGGAAGCCGTTGCCGACGGCGCAGGCACTCGGGATTTCGCGGGCGACGCTGTATCGCCGGGTCAACCGGTTGGGCATCGACATGCCCGGCAAGCAATGATCTGACGCGAACAGCCCGCACCCGCAAAAAAGTCTTCAGTGACTGATATTTGGGCTTGCCCGCTGCCGCGTTGCCCCCTAGCTTATGCGCCCCCTCCCCGCGCTTTAAGGCCCTGCCCCATGGTTTTGCGTTTTCGTCCCGTCGCTCCTTCACATTTTGCCCTCGGCCTGCTGCTCAGCGGCGGCATCGGCAACAGCCTGGCGGCTGAAATAGAGCTGCCGGCGGTGAAGGTCCAGGGCCAGGAAGCATCCGGCTACCGCAGCGACACAGCCTCGGTCGGCGGCTTCACTGAAACGCCATTGCTGGACACCCCGGCCTCGATCACAGTGATCAACGCCGCCATGCTCAAGGACCAGCAGGCCCGCCTGCTCAGCGAAGTGCTGCGCAACGACGCCGCAGTGGGTGACAGCTATGCGCCCATTGGCTATTACGAAAACTTTGTGGTGCGCGGCTTTTCACTGAATGCCGCGAGCAGCTACAAGATCAACGGGCGCACCATCACCGGCGAGCAGAACGTCGCCCTGGAAAACAAGCAGCAGGTGGAAGTGCTCAAGGGACTGGCGGGTTTGCAGAGTGGCATCTCCGAGCCCGGCGGTGTGATCAACTATGTGACCAAGCGCCCGGAGGATATGCGCTCGGTCAGCGTTTCCAGCGACGATCGTGGCAGTGGTTATGTCGCCACCGACGTCGGTGGCTGGTTCGGCAGCGAACAGCAATTTGGCCTGCGCGCCAACGTGGCCCATGAAGACCTGCACAGCTATGTGGAGCATGCCAATGGCCAGCGTGATTTCGTGTCCCTGGCGTTCGACTGGAATATCAGCCCCGATGCCGTGCTGCAACTGGATGCGGAATACCAGAACAAGCAGCAGCGTTCGGTGCCGGGCTATCAGTTGCTCGGCGGCAGCGAAGTGCCCCACGACGCGTCGCCGAAGAAACTGCTCGGCCATCAAACCGGCGGCCGCCAGGTCGGTATCGATTCGTTGAACCTCAACGGCAAGTTCGAGTACCGCTTCAGCGATCAGTGGACAGGCTCCGTCAGCGCGGCACACAGCAAGGTGGTGATTGACGATTACAGCGCGTTTGCCTGGGGCGGCGACACGACGGGCCTGGGCAACTATTTTTCTGCGCAAGGCGATTACGGCATCTACGACTACCGCAGCCCCGACGACACCCGCCGCGATGACGAAGTGCAAGCCGCCATGACCGGGCTGTTCGACACGGCGGGCCTGGGCCATGAGCTGACCTTCGGCACCAGCGCGTTCCGCCGGGTGATCGACAAGCGCAAACCGGTCAACGAGTACATCGGCAGCGGCAATATCAACGAAGATGCGCCGAGTTTCCCAGCCACCGACGTCCCGTTGAACGACAGCCACCGTAACCTCGACAGCCGCCAGTACGGCCTGTTCGTCACCGACCGCATTCGTTTCAACGAGCAGTGGCAGACGATTCTCGGCGGACGTGAAGTGCGCCTGGATGAAAAAGCCTTCGACAGCGATGGCAACCCGGCGCGTCATACCCAGCAGTCTGTGTTTCTACCCCAGGCGTCGTTGATCTATAAACCGATTGAAAACCTCTCGCTGTACACCAGCTACAGCAAGGGCCTGTCCCTGGGCGGGAGCGCGCCGTGGTTCGCAACCAATGCCGATGAAACCCTGGCCCCGACCACCTCGCGGCAAATCGAAGCCGGTGTGAAATACGACTGGCGCCGTATCAGCTTCGCCGCCGCCGTGTTCCAGACGCGCCAGGCCTATCAGTACGCCAAACCCGAAAATGGCCAGTTCACCTACGTGCAACAAGGCCGGCAGCAGAACACCGGGCTGGAGTTGTCAGCCAACGGTTGGGCCACTGAGCGCCTGCAAATCGCCACCAGCGTGGCGGCGATCCGTGCCCGGGTGGACGGCAGCGGCACGCCGGCTTACGAAGGCCATCAAGCGATCAACGTGCCCAAGCTGCGCGCCAGTGTGTACGCCGACTATGCCTTGCCGTGGGTCAACGGCCTGGCGGTACTCGGCGGCGTGCAATACAGCGCCAAGAAGTACGCCAATCGCAGCGGCAATGTGGAGGTGGGGGATTATGCGGTGGTCAATGTGGGCAGCCGCTACACCACCCGGCTCGACGGCTATGAAACGGTGTTTCGCCTGAGCGTCGACAACCTGTTCGACAAGCGCTACTGGCGCGACGCGGGCGAGTACCTGGGCGATGACTACCTGTTCCAGGGCGCGCCCTTGACGGCGCGCCTGAGTGCCTCGGTCAATTTCTGATTACTTGGGCATCTTGCGAAAGCCCACCGCCAGGCGGTTCCAGCTGTTGATCGTGCTGATCGCCACGCTCAGGTCGACCTGCTCCTGTGGGCTGAACTCAGCCGCCAGTGCGCTGTAGTCGGCGTCGGCGGCGTGGGTCTGGCTGATCAGGGTCAGGCTTTCGGCCCAGGCCAGGGCGGCACGCTCACGGGGGGTGAAGAAGGGTGTTTCGCGCCAGGCCGACACGGTGTACAGGCGGCGCTCGGTTTCACCGCCCTTGCGCGCATCGGCGGTGTGCATGTCGAGGCAGAAGGCGCAGCCGTTGATTTGCGACACGCGCAGGCGCACCAGCTCCAGCAACGGCAGTTCAATGGACAGTTTGCCAACGGCGGCTTCCAGGGCAAGCATGGCTTTCATGGCATCTGGGGACGCGGTGTAGAAATCGGTACGGGCCTGCATGGTGATACTCCGGGAACGGTGGGAACGCTGAGCAGATTAGTCAGCGCGGCGTCCCGGAGAAATAGCCAATTCGGGCGAAGAACAGGTGACCAATCTACAGGCCACGGTTGCGCAGCCATTGCAGGAACCCGGTCTTTACCGGCGCGACCGGTGTGGCTTGAGTCAAGGTCTGGGCCGCGTGCAGGCGGAAGTCGAGCAAGGCTTTCATGGCCTCGCTGATGTCATGCCGCGCATCCAGGCAAGGCTTGAGGTATTCCTTCTCGACGCGGTACAGGGTGCAGTAGGTCTTGGCCAGGAAGTCTGCCGGCACGCCTTGATCGGACAGAATCCCCGCTTCGCCAATCACCTCACCTGGCCCCATGCGCCCGGCTTCGAATTTGCGCCCATCCTTGGTCAGCATGACCGAGACCACACCGGAGGCGACGATGAACAAGTGGTCGCTGACCTCTCCCGCCGGCAAGATCATCTCGCCGCTACGAAAAGACTGCAGGACCATGTTCTGGCTGAAGGTGTCCTTTTCTTCCTGGCGCAGGGTGGAGAAAATCGGCGAGCGCTCCAGCAGTGCCCGCGCCCCGGACACCAAGCTTGGCGCGCTGCTTTCGGTGGCGGACAACAGGCTGACGCCCGCGGCCTGCAGATGACGGAATGCCAGGTCATAGAGTTGGTTGCGCACATCGCGCTTGAGGCCCATGGCCGGCACGAAACCACTGATCTCATATTCGACGCCGCCACTGCCCGAAGACTTGAATGCCACGCTCGGGGCCGGCGTGGCCAGCAACGGCCGGCACCCCAGCATCGCCCGTTCCAATGCTTCGATCACAGTTTGCGGGCGCGCGTGGGGGCTCACTTGCAGGCTGACCGCCAGCCCGAACATGTCCGCCGGGCGTGAGAAGTTGATGATCTTGGCTTTGGCCGCCAGGGAGTTGGGAATCACCGCCAGGCTGCCTTGGGAGGTTTGCAGGCGGGTGGCGCGCCAGTCGATATCCGTGACGCGGCCTTCGGTGCCGTCGATGGAAATCCAGTCATCGAGTTGATACGGCTTGGTGGTGTTGAGCACGATCCCGGAAAACACATCGCTCAAGGTGCTCTGCAGCGCCAGGCCGACGATGATCGCCACCGCGCCGGAGGTGGCGAGCACCCCCTTGACCGGCAGGTCGAGCACATAGGCCATGGCCGCGATGATCGCGATCAGGAAAATCACCGCGCCCATCAGGTCCTGCAACAGCCGCCCGGTGTGACCGACCCGCTGCATCATCACGGTGCCGAGCAACACCGTGAGGGTGCGCGCCGCGAACAGCCACCAGCCGATCTGCAGGGCCGTGGCGGCCAGGTGCAAGGTGGTGTCGTCGGCATAGGGCGCCAGTTGCATGGGGTTCATGCCGTCGTTGAACAGCACGGCGCTGAAAACCGCGAAGATCACCAACCGCGCCGCCAGCTTCCAACTGGCCAGGTTGACGGAAATCAGCCGCCACACGGCAATGTCGATAAAGATCAGCGCCAACGCGCAGAGCATGGGGTGTTCAGCGATAAATGTGGGCATCCAGGCGACTCCAGGGCGAATGCGCAGAAGATCGCATGAAATAGACAGATCAGGTATAGCGCCAAGCAAAATGTGGGAGCGGGCTTGTTGTGGTGAAGGAGCTTGCTCGCCACAACAAGCTCCCCAGCCACAACAAGCCCGCTCCCACAAGGGGGTTGCGCCCCCCCCTGGCTTCACATCCGCCCAAACTTGCCCGACTGGAAGTCGACAAACGCCTGGTGTATTTCCTGCTCGGTGTTCATCACGAACGGGCCGTGGCCGACGATGGGCTCGTCGATCGGCTCGCCGCTGAGCAGCAGCACCTTGGCGTCGTCGTTGGCCTCCAGGGTCAGTTGGCTGCCATCGCGCTCGAACAAGGCTAACTGGCCTTGGCGTGCGACTTCCTCACCGTTGACCAGCACCGTGCCGCGCAGGATCACCAACGCGGTATTGCGCCCGGCATGCAGGTCCAGCGTCAGCGCTTTACCGGCGTTGAGGCGCAGGTCCCACACGTCAATCGGCGTAAAGGTGCGCGCCGGGCCCTGGGTGCCGGCGAACTCACCGGCAATCAGGCGCAGTTGCCCGGCGCCGTCAGCCAACGGCAGCAGCGGAATGTCGCCATCGACGATGGTCTGGTAGCCCGCGTCGGCCATTTTGTCCTTGGCCGGCAAGTTGACCCACAGTTGCACCATCTCCAGTGCCCCGCCGCTGCGGGCAAAGGCTTCGGAGTGGAACTCCTCGTGGAGGATGCCTTTGGCCGCCGTCATCCACTGCACATCGCCAGGGCCGATTTTGCCGCCGGCACCCGTGGAATCGCGGTGCTCGACTTCGCCATCGTAGACGATGGTCACGGTTTCAAACCCACGATGAGGGTGCTGGCCGACGCCACGACGTTGCTCGGTGGGGGTGAAATCGGCAGGGCCTGCGTGGTCCAGCAACAGGAATGGGCTGATGTGCTTGCCCATGGTGTCGTAGGAAAACAGCGTACGCACCGGGAAGCCGTCGCCGACCCAGTGGGCGCGGGGGCTGGTGTAGATACCGATCAGTTTTTTCATGGTGTACCTCCAAAGTGCATACACCTTAAATCCGATACCAATTGAGCGCTAGATAGCAGCCACAGCTCTTACTGTCCCACAGGTGAGACAATCAACCGCTTATGGCTAGGCAGCCGCCAGCGCCGGCCGGCGCTCACGCAACAGGTGAAACGCGACGAATGCCGCCACCGCAAAACTGGCCTCGAGCATGATCATGGGCACGGCGCTGCCATCGCGCAGTTGGCTCAATAACAAGCCGCTGCAGGTTGCGCCGAACATCTGGGAAAAGCCCATCAAGCCGGCGGCCAGGCCGGCGCGGTGGGCATTGGGCATCACCCCACCGGTGACCGAGCCTGGCAACACCAGCCCACCGCCGAGGGTGACCAGCGCAATCGGCAGGTCCAAGCCGACGACCGAGAGGCCGAACACTGCGTAAATCAACACGGCCGACAGACCGCCCACAGCCACTATCGTCACGCCCATCGCCACAATCCGTTGCGCGCCCAGGCGCAGGATATTGCGCCGGGTGTAGGTGGAACCGAGGATCAGCATCGACACGATCAGGCCGAAGTTGATGCCGTATGCAAGGCTGCTGAAACCCAACAGGTTGATAAACACCGCCGAGGAGCCGGCAATCACCGCAAACATGGCGCCATAGGTACAGGCCAGCGCGACGGCGTAGGCGCGGTATTGGCGGCTTTTGAGTAAATCCAGGTATTGCCCGCCCAGCGTGCGCCAATGACCGGCCTTGGGATCGAGGGAATGGTTGCTCTCGCGGAAAAACAGCAGCGCCAGCAGCAACACCGCGCTACCGATGAGCAACGAGAGGACGATAGGCGCGCGCCAACCGAAGAGTTTGATCAGCAGGCCGCCGATCATCGGTGCGACCACAATGGCGTAGAGCATGCCGATCATGGTCAACGCCAGGGCCGGGCCCGCCTCGGCTTTCCAGACATCGCGCACCACCGTGCGCGCCAACACCAGCGCGGCGCAGGCGCCCAGCCCCTGCGCGACCCGGGCGGCAATCAATTGGTGGATGTCGCTGACCAACAGCATCGACAACGTGGCCAGAGCATACAGGACCAAGCCGCCGATCAGCACGGGACGGCGACCTATGCGGTCCGACAGCGGGCCAAACAGCAGTTGCCCAAGGCCAAACGCCGCGACAAATGCCGACATCGCCATCAATGCCGAACCGGGCGGCGCCGCCAGCGCCTGCTCGATAGAGCCCAGGCCCGGGATGATCAATTGGGTCGAGACTTCACCCAGTGCTGTCAGGGCAACCAATAAAAACAACAAACTGCGTGAGGGTGTCGGGGCGTTTGCCATGGGGATGATCCGGGGCTGGATTAATTTATATTTCGACCATAATATGAGCAAAAAATTATGTCCATAATTTTCTGCTCGATCCCCCTGGAGCCCATCATGAACCCTCTAGCCCTGCGTCTTCTCACCCCCCTGGCCTTGCTGAGCGTCCTCGCCGGTTGCAACAGCAAGGCCGATACCGCCGCCGAAGTGCCCGTGCCCCGCCCGGTATTGGCGGCCAAGGTCGAGGCCGCCGGCACCCAGCAAAGCGCCTACACCGGCGTGGTGGCGGCCCGTACCGAAAGCGACCTGGGCTTCCGGGTGGGCGGCAAGGTCATTGAACGCAAGGTCGACCCCGGCCAGCATGTCTCGCGTGGCGATACGCTGCTGGTACTGGATATCGGCGATTTCGAACTGGCCCTGCGCTCGGCGAAAAACCGCGTCAACGCCGCCCAGGCGCAGCTGCGCCAACGCCGTGACGACGAGAACCGCTACCAGCGCCTGGCCAGTACCGGCGCCGTGTCGCGGCAGATTTTCGACCAGTCGGCGACCAACCTGCGCGTCGCCGAAGCCGAGTTGGCTGCGGCGCAATCGGATGCCAGCCAGATCGAAAACCGGCGCACCTACTCGGTACTCAAGGCCGACGGTGACGGCATCATCACCGACGTGCGCGTGGATCGCGGCCAGGTGGTCGCCGAAGGGCAAATCGTCGCGCGGCTGGCCCACGATGGCGCCCGTGAAGCCATCGTCAACCTGCCGGAAACCCAGCGCGACCAAGCCTCGCAAAAGGCCTTGGCGTTCCCCTTCGGCGCCCCGGAACAAGCCCTCACGGCCACCCTGCGGGAGTTGTCCGCCAGTGCCGACCCGGTCACCCGCACCTACCGCGCCCGCTTCGTGCTGCATGGCGGCGTCGAGCGTTTCGCGCTCGGTTCCACCATCACCGTGCGCCTGCAAGGCAGCGGCCAGGCCCAGCAAACCCGCGTGCCGATCGGCGCGCTGCTGGACGCCGGGCATGGCAGCGGCGTGTGGGTGATCGGTGATAACGACAAGGTCCGCTTCGCCCCGGTGCAAGTCGCCAGTCTCGGGCAGGAAGATGCCCTGCTCGACAGTGGCGTGAGCCCCGGGCAAATCATCGTCGCCCTCGGCGCGCACCTGTTGCACGAGGGTGACGCGGTGCGCTTGCTGCCGGCCCAAGCCCTGGCCCTCAACCGTCAGCAGGACCATTGAATATGCGCGGCATCAACCTTTCCGAATTGGCCGTGAAACACCGTGCGGTCACGCTGTTCCTGATCATCGCGATCCTCGCCGCCGGGGTGTTCTCGTTCGGCAAACTGGGGCGCGCCGAAGACCCGTCGTTTACCGTCAAGGTCATGACCATCAGCGCCGCCTGGCCCGGCGCAACCGCCCGGGAAATGCAGGAACAGGTGGCCGACCGCCTGGAAAAGCGCCTGCAGGAACTGGACTACTACGACCGCGTCGAGACCATCGCCCAGCCGGGTTTCGTGTCGATGCGCATGACCTTCAAGGAGTCCACGCCCCCCGGCGAGCTCCAGGACCTGTTCTACCAGGCCCGCAAAAAGCTCAGCGATGAAGCCGCCAAACTGCCCAATGGCGTGGTCGGGCCGTTCTTCAACGACGAATATTCCGATGTGTACTTCGCCTTGTACGCCCTGGAAGCCGAGCACCTGCCCCACCGCCAGCAGGTGCAGATGGCCGAAACGCTACGCCAGCAGTTGCTGGACCTACCGGGGGTGAAGAAGGTCAATATCCTCGGTGAGCAGGCACAACGGGTGTTTGTCGAGTTTTCCTATGAGCGCCTGGCAACCCTGGGCATCAAGCCGGACCAGATCTTCGCCGCCCTCGCCGCACAAAACGCAGTGGCGCCGTCCGGCTTTGTGGAAACTGCCGGCGCGCGCGCCTATATCCGCATCGATGGCGCCTTTGACAGCCTGTCGCTGATTGAAAACGTACCGCTGGAAGCCAACGGACGTGTGCTGCGCATCGCCGATGTGGCCAGCGTCAGCCGCGGGTATGAAGACCCGCCCAGCTACCGCATCCGCCACCAGGGCGACCCGGCGCTGATGCTCGGCGTGATCATGGAGAAACACTGGAACGGCCTGGAGCTGGACAAAAGTCTCAAGGCCGAGGAAGCCAGGATCCAGGCCGACCTGCCGCTGGGCGTGAACTTCGCCAAGGTCTCCGACCAGGCGAAAAACATCAGCCTGGCGGTCAATGAATTCATGCTGAAATTCTTCGTCGCGCTGGCCGTGGTCATGGTGATCAGCCTGTTGGCCCTGGGATTTCGCGTGGGGTTGGTAGTGGCGGCTGCGGTGCCGCTGACCTTGTCGGTGGTGTTCGTGATCATGCTGCTCACTGGGCGTGAGTTCGACCGTATCACCCTGGGTGCGCTGATCATTTCCCTGGGCTTGCTGGTGGATGACGCGATCATCGCCATTGAAATGATGGTGGTGAAACTGGAGGAAGGTTTCGATCGGATTCACGCCGCCACCTTCGCCTGGAGTTCCACCGCCGCGCCGATGCTCACCGGCACCCTGGTGACGATTATCGGCTTTCTGCCGGTGGGGTTTGCCCGCTCGGCCGCGGGGGAATACGCCGGCAATATTTTCTGGATTGTCGGCTTTGCATTGATTTCCTCCTGGCTGGTGGCGGTGGTATTCACACCGTACCTGGGCGTGAAGCTGCTGCCGCAGATCAAACCGGTGCCCGGTGGCCATGACGCGATCTACGCCGGGCGCTACTACCGCAAACTGCGTAGCTTGGTCGAAGCCTGCGTACGTGGGCGCTGGCTGGTAACCGGCCTTGTGGTCGCAGCCTTTGTACTGTGCGGGCTGGGCATGGCCGTGGTGAAGAAACAGTTCTTCCCCAACTCCGACCGTTCCGAGTTGATTCTTGAGGTGTACATGCCGCCCGGCAGCGCGTTCAAAGCCACCGAGGCGGTGGCGGCGCAGTTGGAAAAAGCCCTGTTGCAAGAGCCGCAAACCAGCCTGGTGGACACTTATGTGGGCGGCGGCGCGCCACGGTTTTTCCTGTCGCTGAACCCGGAATTACCCGACCCGGCTTTCGCCAAGCTGATCGTGCAGACCCCGGATTCGCATGCTCGCGATGCGTTGAAATTGCGCATGCGTGAGCGCATCGCCGCCGGTGAATTTCCGGCGGCCCGTGTGCGCGTGACGCAGTTGCTGTTCGGCCCGCCGGTGCCGTTCCCGGTGGTGTTCCGCGTGTCCGGGCCGGATGTGGATGTGCTGCGCGGCGTGTCCGAAGAGGTGCGTCGTGTGGTGGCCGCCAACAAGCTGACCAAGGAAGCCTTCCTCGACTGGGGCGAGCGCACCAGCACTTATCGCCTGGTCCTGGATCAAGATCGCCTGCGCCTGCTGGGTTTCACCCCCAATGAGGTCAAGTCCCAGCTTAACGCGTTGCTCAGCGGCAACCCGATCACCGAAGTGCGCGAAGGCAACCGCACCGTTGCCGTGGTCGCCCGCGCCCAGGGCAGCCAGCGCGAGAACCTCGGCAACCTCAACAACATGACCCTGACCAACAGCGCCGGCACTTCGGTACCGCTGGCCCAGGTCGGGCAGTTCCAGGCCGTGATGGAAGAGCCGATCCTCAAGCGCCGCAACCGTGCGACCACCGTGGAAGTACGCGCCGATATCATCGACAGCGTGCAACCGCCCGACGTGGAAATGGCCGTGTACAAGGACCTGCAACCACTGATCGCCAAGCTGCCTGCCGGCTACCGGATCGACATCGGCGGCCCGGTGGAGGAAAGCGCCAAAGCCAACGTCGCGCTGGCGGCGCTGTTCCCGATCATGATCCTGCTGACCCTCACGGTGATCATGTTCCAGGTGCGCTCGTTCGGCGTGATGTTCATGGTGTTCGCCACCGCGCCTTTGGGGTTGATCGGCGCGGTGCCGACGTTGCTGTTGTTCAACCAGCCGTTCGGGTTCAACGCAATCCTGGGCTTGATCGGCATCGGCGGGATTCTGATGCGCAACACGCTGATCTTCACCGACCAGATTCGCCAGAACCAGGAACAGGGCATGGCGATTCGCGAGGCGATCGTCGAAGCCACCGTGCGACGAGCCAGGCCGGTGATCCTCACCGCGCTGGCGGCGGCGCTGGCCTTCATCCCGCTGACGTTCTCGGTGTTCTGGTCGTCCCTGGCGTATGTGCTGATTGGCGGGGTGTCGGTGGGCACCGTGTTGACGCTGTTGTTCCTGCCGGCACTGTGCAGCCTGGTGCTGGGGCGCAAGCAGACAGAAGCCGTCGAAACATCCCACACAAGCGCCGGATAAGCTCTACTCCCCTCCCCTGAAAACCTCTGCAAAGTCCCTCGCCTGAATACACAGTGCGAGGGATTGCCGATGTTTCTTTGCGTTAGAACCCTGTCTTTCGGGGTTGCCTCTTGATCGCCGTGACCAGCCAGACCATCGGTCTGCTGGTATTGGCCGCCATGGATTCAAAGACCCGCGACGTCGAGTCGGTCATCAGCGACTTCAAGCGCTGCCTAAACCATTACGACGATTGGGCTGAGAGCTTTTTCAGCTTTTCGGCGCTCGATATCGAGCAGGTCTTCAAGGTCGGCAATGAAGTGGCGCTCGTGGCGCCGATCAACCGCTCGATCCTGCCCAGCAGCACCGTCGCCACCTGCCAAGCCAACGGTACCCTGACCCTGATGCATATGTTCCAGAGTTCGCGTTTCGTGCCGATTGGCAATACCCCGGTGATCGTACAGCGCGTCGATCCTGACGGCGGGCCATTGGGCGAGCCGATTCATCACACCATCGGGCCCAGTGGCATTCTGGAAATCACCGAGTGTGATCGCAACCAGCAATACCGGGTCAACTTCTACCCCGATGTCTCCAAGGCGCACTTCAAGGCGCTGTACGCCTCGTATCAGTCGCTCATCGCACCGTTGGAAGACTGGCTGCGCGCAGAGTGGCACACCACTTTCAAGCCACTGTGGAAGGGTTACTCCGAAGCAAACTTCCTCAAGCGCTACCTGACATTGCACCACGCCTATGCCCGAGGCTTTGGTAACGCGCTCTACTCGCTCTGGGACGACCTCAAGCAGCTGTTTCAATGGTTGAGCGACCCCTTGGCCCATGCGGAAAAACTGCTGCACTACCTGTCCCAGTCTGAGTTCGAACAGCTGCTGAAAGTCAGCACCGAAGCCCTCGCCAAAGGCCTGCTGGTACTCAGCGATGAGCCACTGTTGTTTATCTACCTGGCGGCCATGGTCAGTTGGATACGCATGCTGCCAGCGCCGTACATGAACGAATTGCTGGGGGAGATCAGCGCCGAGGTCCTGATCAATCTGTTGCTGTGCCGCGCCATAGGCGGGATGGGCCTGGCAATAGGCATGAGCACGAAGGTGCTGGGCGCGATCAAGACCCGTCGTGCGCGGCGCTGGCTGGAACAGATGGCTGGGCAATTCGGCAAATCTGGTGTGGATGATCACGTCGAGATGGCTAAGCCGGTTTTGCTCGGCAGCGCGCCGACACCGATCAAAACGGTGCCGGTTGGGCTGTTGAAAGCTGGCGATCAGTTGGTCTCCAACCCCGTGTCGGCAGTGCGGGACAAGGCGACGCAGCGCACCGTACTGGTCAGGCAGGAGACTGTCGACGATGTGCCGGTCTCGGGGAAAAACCTCAACGGAGAGGCCTCGGCCCCGGCGGACAAGACCGCTTCCCATGGCTGCCCGGTGTCGATGGTCACTGGCGAGGAGTTGCTGACGCTGACCGATGGCACGCTGGATGGCGTGTTGCCGTTTGACTGGACGCGGCTGTACCGCACCAGTGCCGTGGAAGTGGATTGTGGGTTGGGATTTGGCTGGAGCCATGCGCTGGCGCACAGGCTTGTCGTTGATGGCGATTCGGTGGTGTGGACCGATCATGAAAACCGCTCTACTGAATTTCCACTGCCCACTGAATCGCGGCCCGCAATCACCAACAGCCTGGCCGAGGCGGCGATCTACTTGGGGTCTTCGCCCGATGAGTTAGTGCTGGCCCAGGCGTCGCGCTTCTACCACTTTCGTGACGGTGTGCTCACCGCCATCAGCGATGCGTACGACAACCGGCTGCGCATTGTGCGGGATCGCTCGGGGCGCATTGAACGCTTGGATAACGGCGTCGGCCGCTCGCTGTTCTTGCGCTATGAGCTTGGGCGCATTGTGGCGGTGGACTATCAGGTTCAGCGCGCCAAAGGCCATGAAGCCTTCACCTGGGTGACCGAACACAACGTTGTGTCCTACGCCTATGACGACGGTGGCCGACTGGTGTGTGCGACCAATGCCGTGGGTGAGCGCGAGGTTTATCGCTACGA
>NZ_QODI01000027.1:0-59919 GCF_009935975.1 Pseudomonas sp. Q1
CCACAAGGAGAAGTGGAAACCGTACTGGCGCAGATCTGGGCCGACCTGCTCAAGGTCGAGCAAGTCGGTCGTCACGATAACTTCTTTGAACTGGGCGGCCATTCGCTGCTGGCGGTCAACCTGATCGAACGCATGCGCCGCGCCGACCTCAGTGCCGACGTGCGCGTGCTGTTCAGCCAGCCGACTTTGGCAGCGCTGGCCGCTGCGGTGGGCAGTGGGCGTGAGGTAGCCGTACCGGCCAACCTGATCACGCCCGATTGCGTACGCATCACCCCGGACCTGCTGCCCCTGGCGGACCTGGACCAGGCGGCGATCGACCGCATCGTCGCCAGCGTGCCGGGCGGCGTGGCCAACGTGCAGGATATCTACGCCCTGGCACCGTTGCAGGAAGGCATCCTGTACCACCACATCGCAGCGGAGCAGGGCGATCCGTACTTGCTGCAGTCGCAGCTGGAATTCGACGATATCGAGCGTCTGCAGGCGTTTGCCCAGGCCTTGCAGGCGGTGATCGAGCGCCATGACATCCTGCGCACCGGCGTGGACTGGGAAGACCTGGCCATTCCCGCCCAGGTCGTCTGGCGCAAAGCCGAGTTGCCAGTACAAGCAGTGGACCTGGACCCGGCCGATGGCGATATTCTCAGCCAACTGCATGAGCGTTTTGATGCCCGGCATTACCGCCTGGAGGTCAGCCAGGCGCCGCTGGTTCGTCTGGTGTACGCCGAAGACCGCGCCAACCAGCGGATCGTGGCGATCCTGTTGTTCCATCACCTGGCGCTGGACCATACGGCCCTGGAGGTCGTCAGCCAGGAAATGCAGGCCAGCCTGCTGGGACTGTCCGAGCCATTGGCGGCGCCGATCCCGTATCGCAACTATGTGGCTCAGGCGCGCCTGGGGCTCAGTGAGCAGGAGCACGAAGCGTTTTTCCGCGACATGCTCGGCGATATCGAGGAGCCGACCTTGCCGTTCGGTTTGCAGGACGTACAAGGCGAAGGCCATGCCATCCGTGAAGCCTCGCTGGCTCTGGACGCCGATTTGAGCCGGCGCCTGAGGGCGCGGGCGCGGCTGCTGGGGGTCAGCGCCGCGAGCGTGTTCCATCTGGCGTGGGCGAAGGTGCTGAGCAGCGTGTCCGACTCGCGGCAGGTGGTGTTCGGCACCGTCCTGATGGGCCGCATGCAGGGCGGGGACGGCGCTGACCGGTCGCTGGGCATGTTTATCAACACCCTGCCATTGCGGGTCGATACCGAAGGCTTGGGGGTGCAGGCCGCCGTCAAGGCGACCCATGCACGCCTGACCGGCCTGTTGGGGCATGAACATGCCTCGCTGGCCCTGGTGCAACGTTGCAGTGGGGTTGCGCAGTCGACCCCGCTGTTCAGTGCGCTGCTCAACTATCGCCATAGCCCGGCGGCCCATGCCGGCCTGACGGCCGAGATGGAGCAGGCCTGGCGCGGCATGCGCTTCCTGACGTCCGAGGAGCGCACCAACTACCCGGTCAGCCTGAGCGTCAACGATCTGGGCGAAGACTTCAGCCTGGATGCACTGACGGTTGCATCGGTCGATCCGCAGTTGATCTGCGGTTACCTCGTGACCCTGCTTGAACAGCTGGTCGATGCTCTGGAGCACGCGCCACAACGGGCGTTGGAGCAACTGTCGATCCTCTCGCCGGCCCAGACCCGCCAGTTGCTCGCGGATTTCAACGCCACCGACGCGGATTACCCACGGGACCTGACCGTGGTGCAGATGATCGAAGCGCATGCCTTGCACACGCCACATGCCGTCGCGGTGGTGCTGGGCGACCAGGCGTTGAGCTATCGCGAACTGAACGAACAGGCCAACCAGGTCGCGCATCACTTGCGCAGCCTGGGTGTGCAGGCCGATGCACGCGTCGCCCTGTGCATGGAGCGCAGCCTGGCGATGATTGTCGGGCTGCTGGGCATCCTCAAGTCGGGGGCTGCCTATGTACCGCTCGACCCCGAGTACCCCGCGCAACGCCTGGCCCTGGCGCTGCAAGACAGCCAGCCGCTGGCGGTGCTGGTCCACGCAGCCACCCGGATGGTGCTGGAGGATTCGGGTGTGGCACAGGTCGACCTGGACGCACTGTCGTTGACCGCACAGCCACGCCACAACCCGGTCGCGGTGGCCGGGCCGAATGACCTGGCCTACGTGATCTTTACCTCCGGCTCCACCGGCCGCCCGAAAGGGGTGATGGTGGAGCATGGTTCGCTGGTCAACCACATCACCTGGCAGACCCGCACGTTTGGTTTTGATGCCAACGAACGGATCTTGCAACGTACCTCGGTGGCCTTCGACGCCTCAGTCTGGGAAATCTGGACGCCGTTGGCGATTGGCGCACGCCTGGTGCTGTTGCCGGCGCAAGCCTCGAGGGACGTCGAGCAAATGGCGCAGACCCTGGTGGAACACCAGGTCAGCGTTGCGCAATTTGTGCCAAGCCTGCTGCGCCTGCTGGTGCAACTGCCGGACAGCGGCGTGCGCTGCCGTTACCTGTTCAGCGGCGGTGAAGTGCTGGAGCCGCAACTGGCAATGCAGGCCCGGGCGCTGACCACTCACGGGATCGTTAACCTGTATGGGCCGACCGAAGCCACCATCGACAGCACGTCGTGGACCTGCGACGGCAGTGCGCCGGTCGAGTCGGTGCCGATTGGCAAGCCCATCGCCAATGCCCGGGCCTATGTGCTCGACGCACGCCTTGAACCGGTGGCGCTGGGTGTGGTGGGCGAGTTGTACATCGGCGGTGCCGGTGTGGCGCGTGGGTATTTGGGCCGCGATGACTTGACGGCCGAGCGCTTCCTGGCGGACCCCTTCACCGGCAACGGGCGCCTGTACAAGACCGGCGACCTGGTGCGTTACCTGGCCGATGGCACGCTGGAGTACGTGCGACGCAATGACGATCAGGTCAAGTTGCGTGGTTTGCGTATCGAATTGGGCGAAATCGAAGCGCACCTGGCGGCGCATAGTTCTGTGCAGGAGGCCGTGGTGTTGGTGCGTGATGAGCGCCTGGTGGCGTACTGCACGCGGCGCGATGCGCAGTCGCAGATCGATATCGAAGCCTTGCGTGAGCATGTGCAGCAGTCTGTGCCGACCTACATGGTGCCGCAGGCCTATGTGGTGCTGGAGGCACTGCCGCTGAGCCCCAACGGCAAGCTGGACCGCAAGGCGCTGCCGGAGCCGGGCATGGAAGCGGTGATTGCACGGGGTTATGAAGCACCCAGCGGTGCGGTCGAGACCCTGCTGGCACAGCTCTGGGCCGATGTGCTGAAGGTGGACAAGGTCGGTCGCCACGACCACTTCTTCGAACTGGGCGGGCACTCGTTGCTCGCCGTCAGCCTGATCGGACGCATGCGCCAGGCCGGCCTCAACGCCGACGTGCGCGTCCTGTTCAACCAACCGACCCTGGCGGCGCTCGCCGCGGCCGTGGGCAGCGGGCGCGAGATCCAGGTGCCGGCCAACATCATCCCGGCCGGGTGCACGCACATTACGCCGGACTTGCTGCCGCTGCTGACCCTGGATCAGCCGAGCATCGACCGTATCGTCGCCACCGTCGTCGGCGGCGCGGCCAACGTGCAGGATATCTACCCGCTGGCGCCGCTGCAGGAAGGCATTCTTTACCACCACATCAGCGCCGAGCAGGGCGATCTGTACGTGCAGCAGGGGCAGTTCGCGTTTGCCGATCTTGCACGCCTGCAGCAGTTTGCCGAAGCCTTGCAACGGGTTATCGACCGCCACGATGTGCTGCGTACCGGGTTTGTCTGGGAGGGCCTGGAGCAACCGGTGCAGGTGGTCTGGCGCCAGGCGCGGATGGTCACCCGCGCGGTGCAGTTCGATCCGCGCGGCGGCGATATCGCCGCGCAACTGGCGGCGCACGTCGACCCGCGCCGCCATCGTCTGAACGTGACCCAGGCGCCACTGATGCAACTGGTATACGCCGACGATGAGGCCGGCCAGCGCATTGTCGCCACGCTGCTGTTCCACCACACAATCATGGACCACATGGCGATGGACGTGGTGTGGCGGGAAATGGAAGCGTTCCTGCTCGGCAAGGGCGATGAATTGATCGCCTCGGTGCCTTACCGCAACTACGTGGTGCAGACGCGCCTGGCCAGTCGCGAGCAGGAACACGAGGCGTTCTTTCGCGACATGCTCGGCGATATCGAGGAGCCGACCCTGCCGTTCGCACAGCAGGACGTGCGCGATGACGGCTACGATATCGAAGAGGTCGACCTGACCCTGGACGCCGGCTTGAGCCGACGCTTGCGCGTGCTGACTCGCCAAAATGGCGTCAGCCCGGCCAGCCTGTTCCACCTGGCCTGGGCACGTGTGCTGGGGGTGGTTTCCAGCACTGAGCGGGTGGTGTTCGGCACGGTGATGATGGGCCGCTTACAAGGCGGTGAGGGCGCCGACCGGGCGGTGGGCATGTTTATCAATACCTTGCCGCTGCGCGTCGATATCAGCGGCCAAGGCGTGCAGGAGGCCGTCAAGGCCACCCATGCGCGTCTGTCGGGCTTGCTTGCCCATGAGCTGGCCTCACTGGCCCAGGTCCAGCGTTGCAGTGCTGTGCCGCAGTCCATGCCGTTGTTCAGTGCGTTGTTCAACTACCGCCATACGCCGGACAATGCTGCTGAAATCACCGAGGCGTCGCGTCGTGCGTGGCAAGGCATGGAGTTGTTACAGGCGCGGGAGCGTTCCAACTACCCACTGACCTTGAGCGTCAACGATTTGGGCGAGGCTTTCAGCCTGAGCGCACTGGCGCTGGCATCGATTGGCGCGCAACGCCTCTGCGAGTACGTGAACCGGGTCGTCGAGCAACTGGTCGAGGCGCTGGAACACGCCCCGTACACCGCGATGAACAGCCTGTCGGTGCTGCCCGCCGAGGCGCGTCGGCAGTTGCTCGAAGGCTTCAACGCCACCCGTGTCGACTATCCCCACGGCCTGACCATTCACCAACGCTTCGAGCAGCAGGTCGAGTTGTACCCGCATACGCTGGCGGCGGTGTACCAGGGCCAAAGCCTGACCTACGTCGAACTGAACCGCCAAGCCAACCAACTTGCGCACCAGTTGATCGAACTCGGGGTGCAACCCGACGATCGCGTGGCGATCTGTGCGCAGCGCAGCCTGGAAATGCTGGTGGGCCTGGTCGCAATTCTCAAGGCCGGTGCGTGCTATGTTCCGATTGATGCGGCGCACCCGGCCGAGCGCCTCAGTTACCTGCTCGGCGACAGCGCACCGGTGGCCGTGTTGATCCAGCCGGCGCTGGCGCAGCGTCTGCCGACCCTGACCGTGCCGGTATTGGAACTCGACAGCCGTCTGTGGCAAGGCCCGTCCAAAGGCAACCCACAGATTGCCGGCCTGACCCAGGCACACCTGGCGTACGTGATCTATACCTCCGGTTCTACCGGCCTGCCCAAAGGCGTGATGGTGGAGCATCGCACTTTGGAAAACCTGGTGAGCTGGCACTGCGATACGTTTGAACTGGGGCACGGCGGCAAGACGTCGAGCGTCGCCGGTTTTGGTTTCGACGCCATGGCCTGGGAAGTCTGGCCGGCCTTGTGCGTAGGGGCGACCCTTTATATGCCGCCGGCCCATGATGGCGGTGAAGACATCGATGCGCTGCTGCAGTGGTGGTTGGCGCAACCGCTGGATGTGAGCTTCCTGCCCACCCCAGTGGCCGAATATGCCATCAGTCAGGACCTGCAACACCCGACCCTCAAGACCCTGTTGATCGGCGGCGACCGCTTGCGGCAGTTCAACAAGCCGCAGCGTTTCAACCTGATCAACAACTACGGCCCGACCGAAGCCACGGTGGTGGCGACCTCCGGGCGCGTTGACGCCGGGCAGGTGCTGCATATCGGCAAGCCGGTGAGCAATGCCCAGGTGTATCTGCTCGATGAATACCAGCAGCCGGTCCCCCTGGGCGTTGCGGGAGAGTTGTACGTGGCAGGTGCCGGGGTGGCGCGGGGTTACCTGAACCGCCCAGAGATGACCGCCGAGCGCTTCCTCAAGGATCCGTTCAGTGCGGATCCGCAGGCGCGCATGTACCGCACCGGCGACCTTGCGCGTTGGTTGGAAGACGGCACCCTGGAATACCTGGGCCGTAACGATGATCAGGTGAAAATCCGCGGCGTGCGTATCGAGCTGGGTGAAATCGAAACCCGCCTGAGCGAACAGGCCGGCGTCCGCGAAGCCGTGGTGCTGGCCCGTGACGGACGCCTGGTGGCGTATTTCACTGAACAGTCGGCGCTGGATATCGACACCCTGCGCAGCGGTTTACAAGCTTGCTTGCCGGAGTACATGGTGCCGGTCGCCTATGTGCGCCTGGACCAGCTGCCGCTGACCGCCAACGGCAAGCTGGACCGCAAGGCGCTGCCGGAGCCGGATCAGGACGCGATGCTCAGCCGCGGCTATGAAGCTCCGCAGGGCGAGGTGGAAACCACCCTGGCGCAGATCTGGGCCGAGATGCTCAAACTGGAACAGGTGGGTCGCCACGACAACTTCTTCGAGCTGGGCGGGCACTCGTTGCTGGCCGTGGGCCTGGTGGAACGTATGCGCCAGGCGGGCTTGCAGGCGGATGTGCGCGTGCTGTTCAGCCAGCCGACCCTGGCCGCCCTCGCGGCGGCGGTGGGCGCCGGCAACGAAGTGGCGGTACCGGCCAATCGCATCGACATCGGTTGCACCCGGATCACTCCGGACCTGCTGCCCCTGGCCACGCTGGATCAGGCAAGCATTGACCGGATTGTCGCCAGTGTCCCGGGCGGAGTGGCCAACGTGCAGGACATCTATGCTTTGGCGCCGTTGCAGGAGGGCCTGTTGTATCACCACATCAGCGCCGAACAGGGTGACCCGTACCAGCAACATGCGCTGTTCGCGTTCGACAGCCGCCAGCGGCTGGACCGGTTCGCCCAGGCGCTGCAACACGTGATCGGTCGCCACGACATCCTGCGTACCGGGCTGTTCTGGGAGCAACTGGAGGTGCCGGTGCAAGTGGTCTGGCGCGAGGCCCCGCTGACGATGGACGAACTCGTCCCGCAGGCCGGCGAGGTGCTGACGCAATTGCGTGAGCATTTCAGCCTCGGCCGTCATCGCATGGATATCCGCCAGGCACCGATGATGCACCTGGGCTTTGCCCATGACCCGCAGCATCAGCGCTGGATCGGCATGCTGTCCTTTCACCACCTGGTCAACGACGCGACCTCCATGGGCGTGCTGGTGGCGGAAATCGAAGCGCACATGAGCGGGCGCGAGCAGAAACTGGGCGCTTCGGTGCCGTACCGCAACTATGTGGCGCAGACCCGCCAGGGCAAGGACCGTGCGGCCCATGAAGCGTTTTTCCGCGAGATGCTCGGCGACGTCGACGAACCGACGCTGCCGTTCGGCGTGCAGCGCATCGACAGTGAGCGGGATGCCACCGAGGAGGTCGATCACTGGCTGGGCGCTGCGTTCAGCCAGCGTCTGCGGCGCCAGGCACGGCAGTTGGGGGTGAGTGCCGCCACGCTGTATCACTGGGTCTGGGCCCAGGTCATCGGCGCGGTGTCAGCCCGTGATGACGTGGTGTTCGGCACCGTATTGCTCGGCCGCCTGCAGGCCGGTGACGGCGCCGAGCGTTCGCTGGGGATGTTCATCAACACCTTGCCGCTGCGCGTGCGCCTGAAAGATGAAAGCCTGACGGCGGCGGTCAAGAACACCCATGCGGCCTTGAGTCAGTTGATGGCTCACGAGCATGCGTCGCTGACGTTGGCGCAACGTTGCAGTGGCGTGGCCGCGCCGGCACCGTTGTTCAGTGCCTTGCTCAACTACCGTCATGCCTCGGCCAGCGTCAGTGAGGCCAGCCGCGTCGCCTGGGACGGCATCGAGATGCTCGCCAACGAAGGGGTCAACAGTTATCCGCTGATTCTCTCGGTGGATGACGTGGGCGAGGACTTCCGGGTCAGTGCCCTGGCGCCGCGCTCAGTGGGTGCGCAGCGGGTCTTGGGTTACGTGTGCACGACGTTGGCCGGGCTGGTCGAGCAGTTGGAACAGGCGCCGCATTCGGCAGCCAATCGCCTGTCGATCTTGAGCAGCGATGAGCGCCGGCAGTTGTTGCAGACGTTCAACGATACGGCGCGGGGCTACCCGCAACTGCAACCGCTGCATCAGGTGTTTGAGGCATGGGTACAAGCGCATCCGCACGCCCTGGCGGCGTCGCACGGCCAGCAACAGGTCAGCTATGCCGGGTTGAACGCACGGGCCAACCGCCTGGCCCATCATCTGATCGGCCTGGGGGTAGTCCCCGGTGACCGCGTGGCGATCCTGCTGGAACGCTCCGTGGACCTGCTGATCAGCCAGCTGGCAATCAGCAAGTGTGCGGCGGTGTATGTGCCGCTGGACGTCAACGCGCCGTTGGACCGTCAGGGCTTCATGATCTCGGACAGCGGGGCGGCTCTGCTGCTGACGGCTGCCTCGATCAAGGTGCCGGAGGGTGCTCGTCGCTTGGACCTGGACAGTCTGGATCTGATTCTCGAGCCGGATCATAACCCGGCGTTGGAACAGTCCGCCGAGACGGCGGCGTACATCATGTACACCTCCGGCTCAACGGGTACGCCGAAGGGCGTGCTGGTGCCGCACCGGGCGATCACGCGCCTGGTGATCAACAACGGTTATGCCGATTTCAATCAGCAGGACCGCGTGGCGTTTGCTTCGAACCCGGCGTTTGACGCCAGTACCCTGGATGTATGGGCACCTTTGCTCAATGGCGGCGCAGTGGTGGTGGTCGATCAGGACACATTGCTATCCCAGGCCGGCTTTGCCGCGCTGTTGCAGGAACAAGCAGTCAGCGTGTTGTGGATGACTGCCGGGTTGTTCCACCAGTACGCCGAAGGGCTGCTGCCGGTTTTCCCGCAACTGCGTTACCTGATTGTCGGTGGCGATGTACTGGATCCGAGCGTTATCGCTCGGGTCATCAAGGATGGCGCACCCCAGCATCTGCTCAACGGCTACGGCCCGACCGAGGCGACGACGTTCTCGACTACCCATGAGATTACGCGGGCAGACGAGGGCAGCATTCCGATTGGCCGTCCGGTGGGCAACAGCCGTGCCTACGTGCTTGACGCCCGTCAACAACCGGTGCCGGTCGGTGTCACCGGCGAGTTGTACATCGGTGGCCAGGGGGTTGCCCTGGGCTACCTGAACCGCGCTGACCTGACGGCGGAGAAGTTCCTCGCCGACCCGTTCAGCGACGGGGCGCTGATGTACCGCACCGGCGACCTGGTGGCCTGGCGTGCCGACGGCACCTTGCAGTATCAGGGCCGTAACGACCAGCAGGTGAAGATCCGCGGTTTCCGCATTGAACTGGGCGAGATCGAAACGCGCCTGAGTGAGCACCCGCAGGTCAGGGACGCGGTGGTACTCGCCCGTCAGGACGAGCCTGGGCACAAGCGTCTGGTGGCCTACTTCACCGAACGTGAAGCGCTGGATATCGAAGTGCTGCGCGCCTATCTGCAAGCGCAGTTGCCGGAGTACATGGTGCCGGCGGCCTATGTGCGCCTGGACAGCCTGCCGCTGACCAACAACGGCAAGGTCGACCGCAAGGCCTTGCCGGCACCGGACCAGGAGGCGTTGCTCAGCCGCGTTTACGAGGCACCCCAGGGGCCGACGGAAGTGGCCCTGGCGCAACTGTGGGAGAAGGTACTCAACGTCGGGCAGGTGGGGCGCCATGACCACTTCTTCGAGTTGGGTGGGCATTCATTGTTGGCGGTGAGCCTGGTCGAGCAGATGCGCAAGCAAGGGATGGACGCTGACTTGCGCGTGTTGCTCGCTCAACCGACGCTGGCTGCAATGGCCGCGGCGGTGGGGCAGGTCGAGCATGTGGTCGTGCCGCAATCGAGCGTGCCCACGTTCGAGCGCAAACGTCGGATCTGATCGACGCACGCCTGGCAGACCGACGCGGGTGAACCGCGCCGGTCTGTCGGGCGTGCGCGTTTTTGACAGTCACGTGTCACCCCTACGTTGTCCCTGCTTCCTATGACATACACCTTTCCGTGGATGTTTTAGTTTTCCAGCCCTGTGGGAAGCCCTGGGGCACGCATTCAACCCATCACTTTTTGAACCTGACGGCGACAGCGTCGAGCCCATGCCGGGCCGCACGCTGCTGTTTGACGCCAGGTGCTCAGGTTGTAATTGAAACCGGACTTTCTCGTCACTGTTTTCGAATCTTAAGCAGGTCACACCATGCACTTCAGCGAATTGATGGCAGTTCTTTCGACTCACGCGATCCACCTGCAACGTGAAGAGGATGACCTCGTCATCCTGGGCGACGATGAGGGGCTCGACGATGGGTTGATCGACCACTTGCGCGGACACAAAGCGCAATTGCTGGAGTTGATCGCGCGCAATGGGGGGGACTGGTTGAGCCCGGCCTACCGCATTACGCCGCAGATGCTGCCGTTGACGACCCTGGACCAGGCGACCATTGACCGGATTGTCGACGCCGTGCCGGGCGGCCTGGCCAACGTCAAGGACATCTACCCGCTGGCGCCGCTGCAGGAAGGCATGTTGTACCACCATTTGACGGCGGAGCAGGGCGACCCCTATTTGCTGCAATCGCTGTATGCCTTCGACAGCCGTGCGCGGCTGGAGCACTTCACCCAGGCGTTGCAGTACGTGATCAAGCGCCACGACATCCTGCGCACCACGGTGGTCTGGGAAAGCCTCGATGAACCGATGCAAGTGGTACTGCGCAAGGCCACGTTGATCAGTGAAGAGCTGCATCTGGACCCACGCGACGGCGATGTGCTGGGCCAGTTGCGCAGCCGCTTCGATGCGCGTCACTACCGCCTGGATATCCGCCAGGCGCCGATGATGCGGGTGGCCTTCGCGCTGGATTCGCCGAACCAGCGCTGGGTGGCGGTGCTGTTGTTTCACCATATGGCCCTGGACCACACGGCAATGGAGGTGGTGCAGCACGAAATGCAAGCCTTCCTGCTGGGGCAGACCGAGCACCTGGGCGAGCCGGTACCGTATCGCAACTATGTGGCGCAGGCTCGCCTGGGCGTCAGTGAACAGCAGCATGAAGCGTTCTTTCGCGAGATGCTCAGTGACATCGATGAGCCGACGCTGCCGTTCGGTCTGCAGGACGTGCAGGGTGACGGTCATGGCATCGAAGAAAGCCATCGCATGCTGGATAACGCCTTGAGCCAACGGCTGCGCGTGCAGGCCCGGCAGTTGGGGGTGAGTGCGGCCAGCGTGATGCACCTGGCACTGGCCCAGGTACTGGGTAAAGTCTCCGGCCGCCAGGAGGTGGTGTTCGGCACCGTATTGCTGGGCCGGATGCACGCGGGCGAGGGCTCGGACCGTGCCCTGGGGATGTTCATCAACACCCTGCCGCTGCGTGTGAGTGTGGGCGAGCAAAGCGTGCGCAGTGGCCTGAAACTGACCCACCAGCGGTTGACCGCATTGCTCCAGCATGAACACGCCTCGCTGGCCCTGGCTCAGCGTTGCAGCGCCGTGGCGACGCCGACGCCGCTGTTCAGTGCCATGCTCAACTACCGCCACAGTGCAACCGGCGGCAGTGCCGAGGCGCAGACGGCGTGGGCCGGCATCCAAGCCCTGGGCGCTGAAGAACGCACCAACTACCCGCTGACCGTCAACCTCGACGACCTGGGTGAAGATTTTCATATCACGGTGCTTGCGGATGCCGGAATCGGCGCGGCGCGGATCGCGGATTATCTGCATGCCGCCCTGGAAAGCCAGGTGGCCTCGCTGGAGCACACGCCGCAGGCGGCGCTGCAAACCCTGGGCATTCTGCCGACCGCCGAGCGCCAGCACCTGTTGCACCACTGGAACAGCGGCGATGGCGTATTTGCCGACAGCGCCTTGATCCACCAACAGGTCGAAGCCCGGGCAGCGGCCGAACCCGACGCTACGGCGGTGCTGTTTGAAGACCAGCGCCTGAGCTACGGCGACTTGAACCGCCGCGCCAACCAGGTGGCGTATCGCTTGCTGAGCCTGGGCGTGCGCCCGGATGACCGGGTGGCGATCTGCGTCGAGCGCGGGCTGGACATGATCATCGGTCTGCTCGGCATCCTCAAGGCCGGCGCCGGTTACGTGCCGATCGACCCGGCGTATCCGCAGGAGCGCATCAGCTACACCCTGCAGGACGGTGCGCCGATGGCGGTACTGGTGCAGCAGGCAACCCGTGCCCTGGTGACTGAGTTATCGGTGCCGGTGCTCGAACTGGACGTCGGCGATTGCCAGGCCGAATCCACCCGGAATCCTGATGTACCGGGCCTGACTTCGGCCCACCTGGCCTACGTGATCTACACCTCCGGCTCCACCGGCTTGCCCAAGGGCGTGATGATCGAGCACCGCAACGTGGCGCGCCTGTTCAGCGCCACCGAGAGCTGGTTCCGCTTCAGCGAGCAAGATGTGTGGGCACTGTTCCACTCGTTTGCGTTTGACTTCTCGGTCTGGGAAATCTGGGGCGCGCTGATGCATGGCGGGCAGTTGCTGGTGGTGCCGCAACTGACCAGCCGTTCGCCGGACGCTTGTTATGCGCTGTTGTGCAGCGCCGGGGTGTCCATCCTCAACCAGACGCCGAGTGCCTTCCGTTCATTGATTGCGGCCCAGGGCCAGAGCGAACTCAAGCACTCCCTGCGCCAGGTGATCTTCGGCGGCGAGGCCCTGGAACCGGGGATTCTCAAGCCCTGGTACGCACGCCCAGGCAACGCCGGTACGCAACTGGTGAACATGTACGGCATCACTGAAACCACTGTGCATGTTACGTATCGTGCGCTCGAAGCGGCGGATGCGCAGTTGGTCGGCGTCAGTCCGATTGGCGGGCGCATTCCGGACTTGCAACTGTATGTGCTCGACGAGCAGAACGAACCCGTGCCGGTGGGCGTGGTCGGCGAGTTGTACGTGGGTGGCGCAGGGGTTGCCCGTGGCTACTTGAACCGGCCAGAGTTGAATGCCGAACGGTTCATTGCCGACCCGTTCAGCGGTCGTGCGCAGGCGCGCCTGTACAAGACCGGTGACCTGGCGCGTTGGCAGGCGGACGGCAGCCTTGACTACCTGGGGCGCAACGACGACCAGGTGAAGATCCGTGGCTTCCGTATCGAGCTGGGCGAGATCGAAGCCCGCCTGGCCGCCTGTGAAGGCGTGCGCGAAGCGGTGGTGATTGCCCGCGAAGATGAGCCGGGAGACAAGCGCCTGGTGGCCTATGTGATCGCCGCCGAGGGGGCCGATCCGTCGGCCGCCGAGCTGCGTGCGCAGTTGCTGGTGTCCCTGGCTGACTACATGGTGCCCGCTGCGTTTGTGCGGGTGGCGCAGTTCCCGTTGACCACCAACGGCAAGCTGGACCGCAAGGCGTTGCCGGCGCCGGATGCCGACGCCTTGGCGCGTCGCCAGTTCGAAGCCCCCGAGGGCGAGGTGGAAACCACGATTGCCGCGATCTGGCAGGATTTGCTCGGTGTTGAACACGTGGGCCGCCAGGATCACTTCTTCGAGTTGGGCGGCCATTCGCTGCTGGCGGTCAAGCTGATCGAGCGCATGCGCCAGGTCGGGCTGGGCGCCGATGTGCGTGTGCTGTTCGGCCAGCCGACCCTGGCCGCACTGGCGGCCGCCGTGGCCGATGCGAGCAAGGACGTGGTGGTGCCCGCCAATCGTGTCCCAGAAGGCTGCGCACACATCACCCCGGAAATGCTGCCCCTGGCCACGCTGGATCAAGCCGCCATCGACCGCATCGTCGCAACCGTGCCGGGCGGCGCGTGTAACGTCCAGGAAATCTACAGCCTGGCGCCGCTGCAAGAAGGGATTTTGTACCACCACCTCGCGGCGGCCCAAGGCGATCCGTACCTGCAATACATCACCTTCAGCTTTGACAGCCGCGAGCGCCTGCAACGCTTTGCCGCAGCTCTGCAAGGCGTGATTTCGCGACATGACATCCTGCGCACCGCCGTGGTCTGGGAGCGCCTCGACGAGCCGGTACAGGTGGTCTGGCGCGAGGCGCAACTGGGGATGGATGAGATTCACCTGGACCCGGCCGCCGGGGATATCGCCACGCAATTGACCGAGTGCCTCAACCCGCGTCACCACCGCCTGGATATTCGCCAGGCGCCCATGATGCGCATCGGTTACAGCGAGGATGCGCCCAACCAGCGCTGGGTCGCGGTGTTGCTGCTGCACCATCTGGTGGATGACGCCACGTCGCTGCGTATGCTCATCTCGGAAATCGAAGCTCATACCCGTGGCGAAGAGGCCCTGCTGCCACCGTCGGTGCCGTACCGTCATTATGTGGCTCAGGCGCGCCAGGGCGTGAGTCGCGAAGAGCATGAGGCGTTCTTCAGCGAGATGCTCGGGGACATCGATGAACCGACCCTGCCTTTCGGTCTGCAGGACGTGCAGGGTGAGGGCCACGGTGTCGAAGAGGTCGTCCTGATGCTCGATGACCGCCTCAGCCAGCGCCTGCGCGCGCAGTCCCGCCAGTTGGGGGTGACGCCGGCCAGCCTGTATCACCTGGCGTGGGCACGGGTGCTGGGTGGTGTGTCGGGGCGCACGGATGTGGTGTTCGGCACCGTGTTGCTGGGGCGCTTGCAGGGCGGCGAAGGCTCAGACCGTGCCCTGGGGATGTTCATCAACACCTTGCCGCTGCGGGTCAGCCTCGCTGAAGCCGGCGTACGCGCCATGGTCAAGAGTACCCATGCGCGCCTGACCGGCTTGCTCGGTCATGAGCACGCCTCGCTGGTGCTTGCGCAACGCTGCAGCCAAGTGGCGGCGTCGACGCCGTTGTTCAGTTCGCTGCTCAACTATCGCCAGCTCGGTGGCGCGGACGTTTCGGCACAAGCGCAGACGGCCTGGGAAGGCATTGCCGTGCTCGACAGCAAGGAGCGCACCAACTACCCGCTGACCCTGTCGGTCAACGACATGGGAGAGGCGTTCAGCCTGTCGGTCATGGCCGACGGTTCGATTGGCGCGGCGCGAGTGTGCGGCTACATGCAATGCGTCCTGGAGAATCTGGTCCAGGCCCTGGAACAGACCCCGCAGGCTTCGCTGCAAGGGTTGGCGATGCTGCCGGCGGGCGAGCGCGAACAATTGTTGCAACACTGGAACGCCACCGACAGCCTGTTCGCCGATACCGCATTGCTTCATCACCAGGTCGAGCTGCAGGCGGCTTTACGACCTGAGGCTACGGCGGTGCTGTTTGAAGACCTGCGCCTGAGCTATGGCGACTTGAACCGCCGCGCCAACCAGGTGGCGCATCGCTTGTTGAGCCTGGGCGTGCGCCCGGATGATCGGGTGGCGATCTGCGTCGAGCGCGGGCTGGACATGATCGTCGGCCTGCTCGGCATCCTCAAGGCCGGCGCCGGTTACGTGCCGATTGACCCTGCGTATCCGCAGGAACGCATCAGCTACACCCTGCAAGACAGCACGCCGGTAGCGGTGCTGGTGCAGCAGGCGACCCGTGCCCGGGTGGCCGAGGTGTCGGTGCCGGTGCTCGAACTGGACGGCGGCGATTGCCAGGGTGAGTCCACTCAGAATCCCCACGTCCCGGGCCTGACTTCGGCCAACCTGGCGTACGTGATCTACACCTCCGGCTCCACGGGCCTGCCCAAGGGGGTGATGGTCGAGCACCACAACGTGGCACGCCTGTTCAGCGCCACCGAGGGCTGGTTCAACTTCAACGATCAGGATGTCTGGGCACTGTTCCACTCGTTTGCATTTGACTTCTCGGTCTGGGAAATCTGGGGCGCGCTCATCCACGGTGGGCAGTTGCTGGTGGTACCGCAGCTCACCAGCCGTTCGCCGGACGCCTGTTATGCGCTGTTGTGCAGCGCCGGGGTGACCATCCTCAACCAGACGCCGAGTGCCTTCCGTTCGTTGATTGCGGCCCAGGGCCAGAGTGCCCTGAAGCATTCCCTGCGCCAGGTGATCTTCGGCGGCGAGGCCCTGGAACCGGGGATTCTCAAGCCGTGGTACGCACGCCCAGGCAACGCCGGTACGCAACTGGTGAACATGTACGGCATCACCGAAACCACCGTGCATGTGACGTATCGCGCCCTTGAAGCGGCGGATGCGCAGCGGGTCGGCGTCAGCCCGATTGGCGGGCGCATTCCGGACTTGCAACTGTATATTCTCGACGACCAGCGCGAACCGGTGCCGGTCGGCGTCGTCGGCGAGTTGTACGTGGGGGGCGCGGGGGTTGCCCGTGGCTACTTGAACCGGCCGCAGTTGAACGCCGAACGGTTTATCGCCGACCCGTTCAGCGGTCGTGCGCAGGCGCGCCTGTACAAGACCGGTGACCTGGGACGCTGGCTGGCGGACGGCAGCATTGACTACCTGGGCCGCAACGACGACCAGGTGAAAATCCGTGGTTTCCGTATCGAGCTGGGCGAGATCGAAGCCCGCCTGGCCGCCTGTGAGGGCGTGCGCGAAGCCGTGGTGATTGCCCGTGAAGACGCCCCCGGTAACAAGCGCCTGGTGGCTTATGTGATCGCCGCCGAGGGCGCTGAGCCGTCGGCCGCCGAGCTGCGTACGCAGTTGCTGGTGTCCCTGGCCGATTACATGGTGCCCAGTGCGTTCGTCCTGCTTGAGCGCTTGCCGCTGACCACCAACGGCAAACTCGACCGCAAGGCCTTGCCGGCCCCCGATGGCGATGCCCTGGCCCGTCGCGAATACGAGTGCCCTGAAGGCGAGATGGAACTTACCCTTGCCGCGCTCTGGCAAGAATTGCTCGATGTGGAGCGGGTGGGTCGCCACGACAACTTCTTTGAACTGGGTGGTCATTCGCTGCTGGCGGTCAAATTGATCGAACGCATGCGCCAGATGGACTTGAGCGCCGATGTGCGCGTGCTGTTCGGCCAGCCGACCCTGGCGGCGCTGGCGGCGGCGGTCGGCGGGCATCAGGCACTGGAGGTGCCGGCCAACCGCATTGAGCCGGACTGCCAGCGCATCACCCCGGACCTGTTGCCCCTGGCCGACCTAGACCAGGCCGCTATCGACCGCATCGTCGCGAGCGTGCCGGGCGGCGTGCGCAATGTGCAGGATATCTACGGCCTGGCGCCGCTGCAGGACGGCATGCTCTACCACCATCTGGCGGCGCCGCAAGGCGATGCCTACCTGCTGCATATGTTGTTCACCTTCACCGGGCCTGAGCCGGTGAACCTGTTCGCCAAGGCGCTGCAAAGCGTGATCGAGCGGCACGACATCCTGCGCAGCAGCATCGCCTGGGAAGGACTCGAGGATCCGGTACAGGTCGTTTGGCGTCAGGCAACCCTGGGACTGGAAGAGGTGGTGATCGACCCGGCGGACGGTGACGTGCTGACGCAGTTGCACGAGCAGTTCGACCCACGCCATTACCGTCTGGACCTGAGCCGTGCGCCGTTGATGCACTTGGCCTACGCCCAGGACAGCGCCCATCAGCGCTGGGTCGGCATCCTGTTGTTCCATCACATGGTGCTCGACCACACCGCGCTTGAGGTGCTGATCGAAGAAGTCCAGGCCAGCCTGAAAGGCCACACCGAAAACTTGGCGCCGTCGATTCCCTATCGCAACCATGTGGCGCAGTCGCGCCTGGGCGCGGATCGACAGGCCCATGAACGCTTTTTCGAAGGCATGCTCGGTGACATCGATGAACCGACCCTGGCCTTCGGCCTGCGCGATGTGCAGGGCGATGGCAGCGGTGTCGAAGAAGCCCACCTGATGCTCGACAGCCAACTGAGCGGGCGCTTGCGCGAGCAGGCGCGCTTGCTTGGCGTCAGCGCCGCCAGCCTGGTGCACCTGGCCTGGGGCCAGGTGTTGGCGCAGGTCGCGGGGCGTGACGATGTGGTCTTCGGCACGGTGTTGCTCGGCCGCCTGCAAGGCGGTGAAGGCGCCGGCCGTGCCTTGGGCCTGTTCATCAATACCTTGCCGTTGCGTGTGAGCATTGGCGGGCAGGGCGCCCGCGAGGCCGTGCGTGTCACGCATGAGCGGCTGTCGCAATTGCTCGCCCATGAGCACGCGTCATTGTCCCTGGCCCAACAGTGCAGCGGCCTGCCGGCGACGCAGGCGCTGTTCAATACATTGCTCAACTACCGGCACAGCGCGCCGGTCGAGGCCTCTAGCGCGGATATCGCCGCGTGGGACGGTATCCAGGCGGTGAGCATGGAAGAGCGCACCAACTATCCGCTGGTGTTGAACGTCGATGATTTTGGCGCCGGCTTCCAGCTCAACGCCCAGGCGCTGGTGAAAATCGGTGCACAACGGATTTGCGGCTTTATGCAGGTGGCCCTGGCACACCTGGTCAGCGCGTTGGAGCACACGCCACACCAGCCGTTGAGTCAGTTCTCGGTGCTGTCGGCCGCCGAACGGGATGCCGTGCTGGTTGACGTCAACGCCACTGCCGTCGATTACCCCGAGGCGCAGACTATCCACCGCCTGTTCGAGGCTCAGGTCGAATGCCAGCCGGATGCCACGGCCGTGCGCCAGGACGACCAGCACATCACTTATCGCCAGCTTAATCAGCGCGCCAATCAGTTGGCCCACCGCCTGCTCGAAGAGGGTGTGCGTCCGGATGACCGGGTGGCCATCTGCGCGCGTCGCAGCCTGGAAACCCTGGTCGGCCTGGTGGCGATCCTCAAGGCCGGTGCGGCGTATGTGCCGATCGATCCGGCGCACCCGCAGGAGCGCATCAACTACCTGTTGCAGGATTGCGACCCGGTGCTGGTGCTGGCGCAATCGAGCACGCGCTCGCTGCTCAGCCACACCGAACGGCCGGTGATCGAGCTGGACAGCGACCAGTGGCACCGTCGTCCGACGCTCAACCCGAGCGTGGCGGGCCTGACGCCGGCGAACCTGGCTTATGTGATCTACACCTCCGGTTCCACCGGCTTGCCCAAGGGCGTGATGGTCGAGCACCGCACCCTGGAGAACCTGGTGCACTGGCATTGCCAGGCGTTCGATCTGCACGCGGGTGGGCACACTTCCAGTGTCGCCGGGTTCGGTTTCGATGCCATGGCCTGGGAAGTCTGGCCTGCCCTGTGTGTGGGCGCGACGTTGCACCTGCCTCCCGCCAAGCAGGGCAGCGAAGACATCGACGCGCTGTTGCGCTGGTGGCTGGCGCAACCGCTGCACGTGAGCTTCCTGCCGACCCCGGTGGCGGAGTACGCGTTCAGTCAGCAGTTGCAACACCCGACCCTGAAAACCTTGCTGATCGGCGGCGACCGCCTGCGTCAGTTCAGCACGCCGCAGCGCTTCGATGTGGTCAACAACTATGGTCCGACCGAAGCCACGGTGGTCGCGACCTGCGGCCTGATTGAGGCCGGCAAGGCCCTGCACATTGGCAAACCCATCGCCAACACCCAGGTCTATCTGCTCGACGAGCACCTCAAACCGGTGCCGCAGGGTGTGGCCGGTGAGCTGTACGTCGGGGGGGCCGGTGTGGCGCGCGGTTACCTGAACCGTGCGGAACTGACCGCCGAACGCTTTTTGCAGGACCCGTTCAACCAGGACCCGCAGGCTCGCCTGTATCGCACCGGCGACCTCGCGCGTTGGCTGGAGGACGGCACGCTGGACTACCTGGGGCGCAATGACGACCAGGTGAAGATCCGCGGCGTACGAATTGAACTGGGTGAAATCGAAACCTGCCTGGCCGAGCACCCGGACGTCAGCGAAACCGTGGTGCTGGCCCGTGACGGGCGCCTGGTGGCGTATTTCACCGAACACCAGGCCCTTGACCGCCAGGCCCTGCGCAGTTGGTTGCAGGCGCAATTGCCGGAGTACATGGTGCCAGCGGCGTATGTGCGCCTGGACAGCCTGCCGTTGACCGCCAACGGCAAACTCGACCGCAAGGCCCTGCCGGTTCCCGATCAGGATGCCGTGCTCAGTCGCGGTTACGAAGCGCCCCAGGGCGAAGTGGAAACCGCCCTGGCGCAGATCTGGAGCCAAGTGCTCAAGGTCGAGCAGGTCGGGCGTGAGGATCATTTCTTTGAGCTGGGCGGGCACTCGCTGCTGGCCATGCGCTTGATCTCCCAGGTGCGCCTGCACCTCGGGGTGGAACTGGACCTCGCGGACCTGTTCGCCCATCCGCAACTGACCGCGCTGGCGCAGGTGGTGGCCAAGGCCGGGCGCAGCAGCCTGCCGCCGATTGTACCGGTGTCCCGAGAAGAGTCCTTGCCGCTGTCGTTTGCCCAGCAGCGCCTGTGGTTCCTGGCGCAAATGGAGAATGCCGGGGCGGCTTACAACATGCCGGTCGGCCTGGGCCTGCGCGGCGCGCTGGATATCCTGGCGCTGGAGCGTGCACTGGCGCGAATTGTCAGCCGCCATGAGGTGCTGCGCAGTGTCTTCGTGATGGATAACGATGAGCCGCAACTGCGGATCACACCTGTCGAAGGTTCATTTGTACTGGAACAGGCTGACCTGCGCGGGCAGGCCGATGCCGCGCAGCGCTTGCAGGTGTTGACCGAATATGAAGCGTCGACACCGTTCGACCTGGTCAACGGGCCGCTGCTGCGCGCACGCCTGGTACGCATGGGCGACGAGCACTCGGTGTTGCTGCTGACCCTGCACCACATTGCCTCTGACGGCTGGTCGATGGGCGTGCTGAGCCGCGAAATGGTGCTGTTGTATGGCGCCTTCAGCCAGGGCCTCGCCGATCCATTGCCACCGCTGACGCTGCAATATGCCGACTTCGCCGTCTGGCAACGCCGCTGGTTGAGTGGCGAGGTGTTGCACAAGCAGAACCTGTATTGGCAGCAAACCCTGGCCGGCGCGCCGGCCATACTGACCCTGCCGACCGACCGGCCACGCCCGGCGCAACAGGATTTCTCCGGCGCGGTGCTGGCGTTGCAACTGGATAAGGCACTGACTCAGGGCCTCAAGGACCTGAGTCAACGACATGGCACCTCGTTGTACATGAGCCTGCTGGCGGCATGGGGTGTCTTGTTGGCGCGTTTGTCCGGGCAGGATGAAGTGGTGATCGGCTCGCCGGTGGCCAACCGCAACCAGCTGGAGCTGGAAGGTCTGATCGGCCTGTTCGTCAACACGCTGGCGCTGCGCATCGATACCTCGGGCGAACCGACGGTGCAAACCCTGCTGGCGCGGGTCAAGGCCAGGACGCTGGGTGCGCAGGCGCATCAGGACCTGCCGTTCGAACAAGTGGTCGACATCGTCAAACCGGTGCGCAGCATGGCCTACAGCCCGGTGTTCCAGGCCATGTTGACCTGGCAGGGCAGTGAAGGCGGCGGCGCACCGGTCGTCGGCGACTTGATCATGGAGGACGGCGGCCAAGTCAACACATCGGCGAAGTTTGATCTGTCCCTGGAGTTAAGCGAAGCCCAGGGCCATATCATCGGCTCTTTGAGCTATGCCACGGCGCTGTTCGACGAGGCGACCCTCAAGCGTCACCTGGGCTACTTCGAGCGCCTGCTGCACGCGATGGTTGCCGACGATCAAGGCGTGCTGGCCCGCGTGCCCCTGCTGGATGAGCGGGAGCGCCAGCAGCAGTTGGCCGGCCTCAGTGGCCTGCACACGCCGCTCCACCCCGGCACCGTACACAGCCTGTTTGAAGCCCAGGCCATGCGCACCCCCGATGCGCTGGCGGTGCAGACGGCGGCTGTGACGCTGACTTACCGTCAGCTTAACGAGCGGGCCAACCAGTTGGCCCATCACCTGCGTGAGCTCGGCGTGGTGCCGGATGCCCGCGTGGCGATTTGCGTGGAGCGCAGCGCCGAGCTGATCGTCGGGTTGCTGGCGATTCTCAAGGCCGGAGGCGCCTATGTGCCGATCGACCCGAACTACCCGCTCGAACGCATTCATTACATGCTCAAGGACAGCGCCCCGGCGGCGTTACTGGTGCACGCTGCGACCGCGCAACTGGCCGCTGCGGGCGGCCTGCCCGTGGTCGACCTCGACCGTGAGGCGTGGCGCGGGCAAGCGCTGGACAACCCACAGGTGCCCGGGCTGAGCGCGAAACACCTGACCTATGTGATCTATACCTCGGGCTCCACCGGGCAGCCAAAAGGCGTGATGGTCGAACACCAGGGCGTGGTCAACATGCTCCACTGGTACCTCGAAGACGTCGGGCTGGACGCCGACGACGCGGTGTTGTTGCTGACGTCGCACAGCTTCGACCTGACCCAGAAAAATATCTTCGCCAGCCTGGCCGTCGGCGCTACCTTGCACCTGGCCGACAGCCCGTTTGATCCTGCGAGCATCGTGCGCCAGATCGACGCGCAGGCGATCACCCATATCAACCTGGCCCCGAGTGCGTTCTATACGTTGATCGACGCCGATCAACAGCACGTCTTGAGCCGCCTGCGCCGGGTCGTGCTCGGCGGTGAGCCGATCAAACTGTCGCAGTTGGAGAAACTGCGGGCGCCGCGTCCGCAATTCATCAACAGCTATGGCCCGACCGAGTGCAGCGACGTGGTCGCCTGGCACGGCATCAATGCGGATCTTGCCAGCTATGGAGCAGGGGATATTCCGCTCGGCCAGCCGTTGCGCAACCTGACGCTCTACGTGCTGGACGCCTACGGGCAACAGGTCCCTACCGGCAGCGTCGGCGAGTTGTACATCGGTGGCGCGGGCGTGGCACGCGGTTACCTCAATCGCGAGGACCTGACGGCCGAACGTTTCCTCGACGACCCGTTCACCGCCCAAGGACGCATGTACCGCACGGGCGACCTGGCGCGTTACCGCGCGGACGGCACCCTCGACTACCTCGGGCGTAATGATGACCAGGTCAAGATTCGCGGCCTGCGCATAGAACTGGGTGAAATCGAAGCCTTGCTCGCCGCCCATCCCGAGGTGCTTGAAGCAGCCGTACTGGTGCGCGACGAGCGCCTGGTGGCTTACTTCACCGCGCACGTGGCGGGGCAGGCGCCTCAGATCGAGGACCTGCGGACTTACCTGCAAAACGAACTGCCGGACTACATGGTGCCGTCGGCCTATGTTCAGTTGCCGGCACTGCCGTTGAGCCCCAACGGCAAGCTGGATCGCAAGGCGCTGCCGGCACCGGGGCTCGATGCGGTGGTCAGTGGGGTGTATGAAGCCCCCGAGGGCGACATTGAAACGACGCTGGCGCAGATCTGGCAAGACCTGCTGGGGCTTGAACAGGTCGGTCGCCACGGGCATTTCTTCGAATTGGGCGGGCACTCGCTGCTGGCGATGCGTTTGATTTCCCAAGTGCGCCAGCGCATGGGGGTGGAGTTGGCCCTGGCCGAGCTGTTTGCCCATCCGCAGTTGGCGGCGTTGGGCCAAGTATTGGCCCAGGCGGCACGCAGCACCTTGCCGGCGATCTTGCCGGTGCCACGGGACCAGGATTTGCCGCTGTCGTTTGCCCAGCAACGCTTGTGGTTCCTGGCGCAGATGGAAGGCGCCAGCACCGCCTACAACATGCCGATCGCCCTCGGGCTGCGCGGTCAGCTGGATGCCCAGGCGCTGGAGCGCGCACTGACAGCTATCGTGGCGCGCCATGAGGCGCTGCGTAGCCGGTTCGTGCAGCACAACCATGAGCCGCTGGTGCGTATCGAGCCGGCCGAGCGGGCGTTCGCGCTGCTGCGCCTGGAAGTGGACAGCGATGCCGATCTGCAGGTGCACGTCAGCCAAGAGGCGCTTGAACCCTTCGATCTGGAGCAAGGCCCGCTGATTCGTGCACGCCTGGTGCGGCGCGCCGACGATCACCATGTGCTGTTGTTGACCATGCACCACATCGTTTCCGATGGTTGGTCGATGGGCGTACTGACCCGTGAGTTGATGGCGCTGTATGAAGCGTTCCGTCTGGGGCAGGCCGACCCGCTGCCACCGCTGGCCCTGCAATACGGCGATTTTGCCGTGTGGCAACGGCGTTGGTTGAGCGGCGAGGTGTTGCAGCAACAGAGCCAGTACTGGCAGCAGGCGTTGGCGGATGCGCCCGCCTTGCTATTGTTGCCCACCGACCGCCCACGGCCGGCCCGGCAGGACTACAGCGGTGCGACCTTGAGCCTGTTGCTCGATGTCAACCTGACCGCCGGGCTCAAGGCCCTGAGTCAGCGTCATGGCACCACGCTGTACATGACCATGATGGCCGCGTGGGGCGCGTTGCTCTGCCGTCTGTCCGGCCAGGATGAGGTGGTGATCGGCTCGCCGGCGGCCAACCGCATGCGTGCAGAAGTCGAAGGGCTGATCGGCCTGTTCGTCAACACCCTGGCGGTGCGCATAGGGGCCGGCGAAGAGCTGACCGTGGCTGCGCTGCTGGCCCATGCCAAGGACCGCACCCTGGCGGCGCAGGCCCATCAGGACTTGCCGTTCGAACAAGTGGTGGAAGTGCTCAAGCCGGCGCGCAGCCTGGCCCACAGCCCGGTGTTCCAGACCTTGCTGACCTGGCAGAGCAGCGATGCGCCGAGCCTGGTAATGGGTGATCTGCAGTTCGAAGGGCTCGGTGAGGCCGGCAACTTTGCCAAGTTCGACCTGTCCCTGGACCTCGGCGAAATGCAGGGACACATCGCCGGGACCCTGGAGTACGCCACGGCGCTGTTCGACGAGACCACCTTGCAACGTTACCTGGGGTATTTCGAGTGCCTGCTGCAGGCCATGGTTGCCGACGACCAGGCCGTGCTGGCGCATATTCCCTTGATCGATGAAGACGAGCGCGACTACCTGTTGCACGGCCTCAACGACACCCACGTGGCCTATGCGCAGGACAGCACCATTCACCAACTGTTCGAAGCCCAGGTCGAGGCGCATCCGGATGCGATTGCCGTGGCGTTCGAACAGCAGCGCATCAGTTATGCGCAGTTGAACCGTCGGGCCAACCGCCTGGCGCACCACTTGATCGGCCTGGGCATCGGCCCGGATGACCGCGTGGCGATCTGCGCCGAACGCGGCGATGAAGTATTGGTGGGCTTGCTCGGGGTGCTCAAGGCCGGCGGCGCGTATGTGCCGCTGGACCCCAATTACCCGCCGGAGCGCCTGGCCTACATGATCGCCGACAGCGCACCGTCGGCCGTGCTGACCCAGCGCGCGTTGCAGGATCGGCTGCCGCCCCTGGCGATTGCGCAGGTGTTGCTGGACGAGCCACACAGCGGTGCCGAGCACAACCCGCAAGTGCCGGGGCTGACAGCCCGCCACCTGGCGTATGTGATCTACACATCAGGTTCCACCGGCAATCCCAAGGGCGTGATGATCGAACATCGCGGGCTGGTCAACTACAGCCTGGACGCCGCGCGCCTGTTCGGCCTGACCGCGCAGGACACGGTTTTGCAGCAGAACACCCTGAACTTCGACCTGTCGGTGGAGGAAATCTTCCCAGCCTGGCTGGCCGGCGCGACCCTGGCGCCAAGCCGTTATGTGTTTGGTACCGAGGCCGCACGGGACCCGGCGATCACGCCGACCTTCCTGCACTTGACGGCGGCGCACTGGCACACCCTGGCCGCCGAATGGCACCACAGCCCGGAGCAGGCGCAGGCGCATTTGCGCCATGTACGGTTGATCAACGTGACCGGTGATGCACTGTCGGCGCAGAAGTTGAAGCTGTGGGACGAGGTTCGCCCGGCCCATACCCGGCTGATCAACACGTATGGCCCGACGGAAGCGACGGTGTCCTGCACCACCGCTTATGTGACCCACACGGGCGATACCACGGGCAATACCACCATCGGTAAACCGATGGCCAACACCCGCATCTACCTGCTCGATAGCCAGCAGCAACCGGTACCGTTCGGGGTGGCGGGAGAGATCTTCATCGGCGGTGACGGTGTGGCACGGGGGTACCTGAACCTCGACCAGATCAGTGCCGAGCGCTTCCTCGCCGACCCGTTCAACGACGCCCCGGGGGCGCGGATGTACAAGACCGGTGACCTGGCGCGCTACCTGGCGGATGGTTCCCTCGAGTACCTGGGCCGCAACGATTTCCAGGTCAAGGTGCGCGGCTTCCGGATTGAACTGGGCGAGATCGAATCGCGCCTTGGCAACTGTGCCGGGGTCAAGGAAGCGGCGGTGATCGCTCGCGAAGACCGTCCTGGCGAGAAGCGCCTGGTGGCCTACGTGGTGCCGCACGCCGGGGTCAGCTTGACGGCGGCCGGTTTGCGCAGCTACCTGGCGCCGTTGCTGGCCGAATACATGATCCCGTCGGCGTTCGTGAGCCTCGACGCGTTGCCGCTCACGCCCAACCGCAAACTGGACCGCAAGGCCTTGCCGGCGCCGGATCAGTCGGCGGTGGCCAGCCGCGATTACCAGGCTCCCGAGGGGCGCATTGAACGCAGCCTGGCGCTGATCTGGGCACAGGTGCTGCAACTGGAGCAGGTCGGTCGGCATGACAACTTCTTCGAGCTGGGCGGCCATTCGCTGCTGGCGGTCAAGTTGGTCGAGCGCATGCGCCAGGACGACCTGCGGGTCGACGTCGGTGCCTTGTTTACCCACCCGACCCTGGCCGGCCTGGCCAAGGTCGTGGGCAGCCGCCGTGCGCTGGAGGTGCCGGCCAACGGCATCACTGCCGAGTGCCAACGCATTACGCCGTCGATGCTGCCGCTGGCCAGTCTCAACCAGGACGAAATCGACAGCCTTGTCGCCGGCGTGCCGGGCCAATTGGCCAACGTGCAAGATATCTACGGCATGACGCCGTTGCAGGAAGGCATCCTTTATCACCACTTGCTGGCCGATGAGGGCGACCTTTACCTGGAACAGGCCTCGTTTCATTTCGACAGCCGCGAGCGTCTCGAGGCATTTGCCCAGGCCTTGCAGGGCGTGATTGAGCGCAACGATATCTTGCGTTCCACGATGCGTTGGGAAGGCTTGAGCGAGCCGGTACAGGTGGTGTTGCGTCATGTGCCGTTCGCACTGGAAGAGATCAGCCTGGAAGGCGAGGAAGAGGCCGGTGCGCAACTGCGTGAGCGTTTCAACCCGCAGCATTTCCGCATGGACCTGCGTGATGCACCGTTGATGCGCCTGGTGTGCGCCTACGATCGGTCGCAACAACGCTGGGCCGCGTTGCTGATGTTCCATCACATGCTGTTCGATCACGTCGCCATGGACCTCCTGCAATACGAGTTGCAGGCCTTCCTGGCGGGTGAGGAAGCCCGCCTGAGTGCAGCGGTGCCGTATCGCAACTATGTGGCCCAGGCGCGCCTGGGGATGACCGAACAGGAACATGAAGCGTTCTTCGGCGCGATGCTGGCCGATATTGATGAACCGACCCTGCCGTTCGGCCTGCACACAGTGCAAGCCGGTGGCACGCTGGAACTGGCACGACTGCCTGTGGAAGAGGGCCTCGGCCAGCGCCTGCGCAGCGCTGCCCGGCAACTGGGGGTGAGTGCCGCAAGCCTGATGCATGTGGCTTGGGCTCAGGTGCTGGCGCATGTCTGCGGCCAGGATGATGTGGTGTTCGGCACCGTGCTGATGGGTGGCATGCAGGGCGGTGAACGCGCCCTGGGGCTGTTTATCAACACCTTGCCGTTGCGCATCAGCGTCGGTGCCGAAGGTGCACAGGCCGGGGTCAAGGCCACGCATGCACGCTTGAGCACTTTGCTGAGCCATGAGCATGCCTCCCTGGCGTTGGCGCAGCGTTGCAGCGGCGTGGCCGCGCCGGCACCGCTGTTTAGTGCCTTGCTCAACTACCGTCACAGCGCGGGCACTGCCTCCAGTGAGGACATGGCTGTATGGAGCGGTATCCAGGCCCTGGGCGGTGAAGAACGCAGCAACTACCCGCTGTCGCTGGACATCGATGACTTCGGCCAGGCGTTTGCGCTGACCGTCCAGGTCAGCCCGGACGTCGGTGCGCAGCGTGTGTGTGCGTACATGCACGCTGCGCTGGACAGCCTGGTGGACGCCCTGGAGCGCACGCCGCAGGCGTCGCTGAGCAGCCTGGAAGTGCTGCCGCTGAGCGAGCGCCGCCAAGTGTTGCTGGACTTCAACCAGACCCGCACCAGTGATCCGCAGGACCAACTGATCCATGAGCTGTTCGAGCAGCAGGTGCTGCGTAACCCCGACGCGGTTGCGCTGGAGTTCGATGGCCAGTCGCTGAGCTACGCCGAGCTCAATGCCCAGGCCAACCAGTTGGCCCATCATTTGATCGCTCTTGGCGTGCAGCCTGATGACCGCGTGGCCATCGCCCTGGAGCGCGGTACGCAGATGATCGTGGCATTGCTCGCGAGCCTGAAGGCCGGCGCCGCGTATGTGCCGCTCGACCCGGCCTACCCGGCGCAGCGTCTGGCGTTCATGCTGGCCGACAGCGCACCGCGTGTGTTGCTCAGCGAGTACGCGGTGCTGCCGTTGCTCGGTGCGCTGCCGGAAGGCTTGCAGGTGGTGACCTTGAACAGTGCGCTGCAACCGTGGCGTGAGTTGAGCGAGCACAACCCGTCGGCGACTGAGCTGGGGCTTGGCGGCGAACATCTGGCCTACGTGCTCTACACCTCCGGGTCCACGGGCACGCCCAAAGGTGTGATGATCGAGCATGCCGGGTTGTGCAACGAGATCCGCGCAATCAGCGGCTTGACCGGCCTGACGGCGGGCGATCGTGCGCTGCAATTTGCGACCATCAGCTTCGATGCGTCCATCGAGGAGATTTTCGCTGCGCTGACCTGTGGTGCGACCCTGGTGGTGCGCAGTGCCGCCTGGTTGACTGATGCCGCTCAATTCTGGGCACTGGCGGCGCAGGCGCGCTTGTCGGTGATCAGCCTGCCGACGCGCTTCTGGCAGGGCCTGGCGGACGATCATGCGAGTGTCATTCCGGCCTCGGTACGGGTGATCGTGGTCGGTGGTGAAGAACTGAGCCCGGAAGCGGTGCAGCACTGGTTCCTGCGCAGTGGGCACACGCCACGTTTGCTCAATACCTACGGCCCGACTGAAGCCACGATTATCGCCACCGCCAACGAGGTGTGCGCGGCCAACCCGCATCCGCGCGCAATCGGGCGCCCGATTGCCAACACCCGGGTGTATGTGTTGGATGCCCATGGGCATCCGACCGGGTTGGGGGTGGCCGGCGAGATTCATATCGCCGGTGCCGGTATCGCCCGGGGTTATCTCAACCAGCCGCAACTGAGCAGCGAGCGCTTCCTGGCCGACCCGTTCAGCGAGGTACCGGGGCGCCTGTATAAAACCGGCGATCTGGGCCGCTGGCTGCCGGACGGCACCCTGGAATACCTGGGCCGTAACGACGACCAAGTGAAAATCCGCGGCTTCCGCATCGAGCTGGGTGAAGTCGAGAGCGCGCTGCTGGCCTGTGAAGGGGTGCGCGCGGCGGTGGTCATGGCGCGTGACGACAGCGAAGGGCAGGTCAGCGGCAAACAGCTGGTCGCCTACCTGTGCGGTACGCCGGGTTCGGTCGAGCAGTTGCGCGAAGAGCTGCTGACCCACCTGCCGCAGTACATGCTGCCCAGTGCCTATGTACAACTGGACAGCCTGCCGGTGACGCCGAACGGCAAGCTGGACCGCAAGGCCCTGCCTGCACCTGAGCAGGTGATGCTCAGCCGCGACTATGAGGCACCGGCCGATGCGCTGGAAGAACGCTTGGCGGCCCAATGGGCGTTGGCGTTGAAACTGCCACGGGTTGGGCGTCACGACAGTTTCTTTGAAATGGGTGGGCATTCCCTGCTGGCTATCCGTCTGGTCAGCCTGTTGGCTCAGGTCGAGGTCCAGGTGACGCTGGCGGAGTTGTTCCAGCATGCCAGCGTCGCGTCGATGGCTGCGCTGTTGCGCTTGCGCACCGAGGTACCGGTGGCGGAGCAAGGGCTTGTCACCGTGCGTGCCGAGGGGACGCAGGCACCGTTGTTCCTGGTGCATGAGTTCAGTGGCTTGAACGTGTATTTCCCAGCGCTGGGCCAGCATCTGGATGCTGATATTCCGGTGTACGGGCTCGAGGGCGTGGCCTGGGGCGAGCCGCAATTGCGCACCCTGGAATGCCTGGCGGCGCGGCATATCGACTTGATGCGCAGGGTTCAGCCGCACGGCCCGTACCGCCTGGCCGGCTGGTCGTTCGGTGGGGTATTGGCGTACGAAATCGCCGCGCAGTTGATCGGTATGGATGAGGAGGTCGCGTTCCTCGGCCTGCTCGATACCCACGTGCCGCGCCTGGTGGATCAGGGCAGGGCACGCTGGTCGGTGGCCCATGCCCACCAGTTGCACCTGCTGGAACAATGCCGCGCCTACTGCCAGGCCCAGGTGCCGGTGGACGGTCACGCACTGGCGAGCCTGGAGCAACTGGAGTCCGAAGCCGAGCACATGGCCTTTGATGAGCTGTGGCAGCGCGTCCGTGACGCCGGTTGGCTGCAGCCGCAGTTGGCGGCGCTGTCGCGTGAAGCGCTGTGGGCCTACCTGGACCGTGAGGTTGCCCACGGCCATGCACAGGCGCATTACAGCCTGTTCCCATTGAACCTCCCGGTGTATCTGTTTACCGCCGAACAGCGCATGGACGAGGCCTCGCGCAGCAGCGAAAGCCTGGGCTGGGAGCAGATCGTGCCGGCCGCGTTGCTGCACCGCATCGATGTGTCGGGCGATCACCAGAGCATGATGCAGGCGCCGCATATCGCGGCGTTGGGCAAGGCCATCGGTACGGCGCTGAACGCTACACCGCCGGCGCCGACGCAGGCGGGGTATCAGCCGGTGTTGACGATCCAGAGCGGGCAGGCGGGGCGAGCACCGATCTTCTGTATTCCCGGCGCCGGTGACAGTGTCACCGGGTTTATCGGCCTGACCGATGCGTTCGGACCGGGCTGGCCGATCCATGGCCTGCAGCCTCGTGGGCTGGACGCCAAGGCGGTGCCGCATAGCCGCGTGGAATCGGCGGCGCGCGCCTATCTGGTGGCGCTGGAGCAGCACTGCCCAAGCGGGCCGGTGCATCTGCTCGGGCATTCCTTCGGCGGCTGGGTGGCGTTCGAGATGGCCCTGCGCCTGCAGGCCCAGGGGCGTGAAGTGCTGTCCTTGAGCCTGATCGACAGTGAGGCCCCTGGCGGCACGGGTGTGGCGGGCCAGCCCTACACGGCGACCGGCGTATTGCAGCGCTTGATTGAAACCATGCAACTGGCGGCCGGCAAGCCTTTCGGGATTGATCCGCAGGTGTTTGCCGGCCTGGATGAAGCCGCCCAGTGGGTCGCGTTGCACCGTGCCATGGTGCAGGTCGGCATGCTTTCCGCGCGTTCGACGCCTGATGTGATGTTCGGACCGGCGCGGGCTTTCGGTGCCGCGCTGCGCACGGTTTACCAGCCACGCCAGCGCTACAACGGCCAGGTCCGCCTGGTGCTGGCCGATGATCCGAGCCTGGATGCAGAGGGCAATCAGCGTGAGCAGGCCGGCATGATCGAGGGCTGGAGCCGGTTCACCGATCACCTGGAAACCTGGTACGGCCCAGGTAACCATTTCACCCTGCTCAAGGCGCCGCATGTCTACAGCCTGGCGTCCTGGTGGCATGACGGGCTGGCCGTATCGGTCGGCAAGGTGACCTCATGAGGTGTGACAGAGGGGGAGTCGGCACGGGCGCTTGCGCCCTAACCTGAAGCGAACATTCACGCAATTTAGTGCGAACCCGGCCACCGGTCGGGTCTACCTTTCAACGTATTAGTGGTCATCTATGGAAAAGTCGAAGTTTCGCAAGGTTTTTTGGGGCGTGGGGCTGGCGGTCGTGGCTGGGATGATTGTCTATTCGGTGCAATCACCCGCCGAGCCACCCGAATATCTGACCGCCAAGGTCGAGCGCGGCGAGATCGAAAACTCAGTGCTGGCCACCGGGATTTTGCAGGGGGTCAAGCAGGTCGATGTCGGTGCGCAAGTCTCCGGCCAGTTGAAGTCACTGAAGGTCAAGCTTGGCGATAAGGTCAAGAAGGGCGAGTGGTTGGCGGAAATCGACCCCTTGGTGCTGCAGAACACCCTGCGCCAGGCCCAGGTCAATGAAGAAAATCTGGAGGCCCAGCGCAAGGCGACGGCGGCGCAGGTTGCCCAGACCAAATCGGTCTGGGAGCGTTACACCCAACTGCAATCGGACGCGGCCATTTCCCGGCAGGATTTCGAGACCGCCGAATCCAACTATCTGGTACAGAGCGCCAATCTGGTCGCCCTGGATGCCCAACTGAAAAATGCGCGTATCCAGATCGACACCGCCAAGGTCAACCTGGGCTACACCCGTATCGTCGCGCCGATTGACGGTGATGTGGTCGGCATCGTCACCCAGGAAGGCCAGACCGTGATCGCCGAGCAACTGGCGCCGGTGCTGCTGAAACTGGCCGATCTGGACACCATGACCATCAAGGCCCAGGTGTCGGAAGCCGATGTGATTCATATCCGGCCGGGCCAGGAGGTGTACTTCACCATCCTGGGCGAAGCCGACAAACGCTACTACGCCAAACTGCGCGGCACCGAACCCGCACCGCAGAACTACCTGGACACCCAGGCCGCGGGCACCCCCAAGCAGAACACGGCGGTGTTCTACAACGCCTTGTTCGATGTGCCCAACCCGGAACATCGCCTGCGTATTTCGATGACCGCCCAAGTGCGCATCGTGCGTGACATCGCCAAGGATGTGCTGATGGTGCCGGTGGCGGCACTGGGCAAGCGCAATGGGGACGGTTCGTACGTGGTGCGGGTGATCGACGAGACCGGTCACGCCCAGGAGCGCAACGTGCAGGTGGGGATCAATAATAACGTCAAGGCACAGATCAAGGATGGCCTGGCAGAAGGCGACAAAGTCGTCATCGGTGATCCTGCGCCTGCCGTGGCGGGGGTCTGACAATGACTCAAGCCTTGTTGGAGCTCAAAGGCATCAGCCGCAGTTTTGTGGCCGGTGAGAAGGCCTTCATGGCCCTCAAGAATGTCAACTTGACGATCAACGCCGGGGAAATGGTGGCAATCACCGGCGCCTCGGGGTCGGGCAAGTCGACATTGATGAATATCCTGGGTTGCCTGGACTACGCCACTGAGGGCAGCTACACCATCAACGGCCGTGAAACCCGCGACCTGGAAGACCATGAACTGGCGGAACTGCGCCGTGATCACTTCGGTTTCATCTTCCAGCGTTACCACCTGCTGCCGCACTTGAGCGCCATGCACAACGTCGAGATGCCGTCGATCTACGCCGGCGTCACGGAAGCCCAGCGCCACAGCCGTGCCAAGGAACTGCTGGCGCGCCTGGGCCTGGCCAATCACCTGGTCAACCGTCCCAGCCAGTTGTCCGGTGGTCAGCAGCAACGGGTGAGTATTGCGCGGGCCTTGATGAACGGCGGTGAGGTGATTCTGGCCGACGAACCGACCGGCGCCCTCGACACCGCCAGCGGCAAGGAAGTGATGAACATCTTGCTGGAGCTGCACGCGGCGGGGCACACCGTGATTATCGTGACCCACGATGCGAAGGTCGCGGCGAATGCCGAACGTATCATCGAGATGCGCGACGGCGAGGTCCTCAGTGACCGGGCCAATGAACGCGTCGGGATAGAGGCGGCAGCGCCGGCGGCCACCCAGCTCAAGGCCAGCCCGGGGCGGCGCCTGGTGGCGAGCCTGGGGCTGTTCAAGGAAGCCTTCGTGATGGCCTGGATCGCGTTGATTTCGCACCGCATGCGCACGTTGTTGACCATGCTGGGGATCGTGATCGGCATCACCTCGGTGGTGTCGATCGTGGCGATCGGCGAAGGGGCCAAACGTTACGTCCTCAGTGATATCCAGGCGATCGGCAGCAACACCATCGATATCTACCCGGGCACCGACTTTGGTGACAGCCATGCCTCTGCCATCCAGACCCTGGTGCTGTCCGATGTAACCGCGCTCAGTCAGTTGCATTACATCGACAGCGCAACCCCCAACGCCGGGCGCAACCTGCTGCTGCGCTTTGGCAATATCGACGTGGATGCCACGGTCAACGGCGTGAGTGCCAGCTCGTTCCAGGTGCGTGGGATCAAGATCGCCGAAGGCATCACCTTCAGCCAGGAGGATGACACTCGCCAGGCTCAGGTCGTGGTAATTGACCACAATACCCGCAACCGTTTGTTCGGCCCGAATGTGGAGGCACTGGGCCAGATCATCCTGGTGGGGAACTTGCCGTGCACGGTGATCGGGGTGGCGGCGGAGAATAAAAACATCTTCAACACCAGCAAGGCCCTGAATGTCTGGGTGCCGTACGAAACCGCAGCCGGCCGCCTGTTGGGCCAGCGTTACCTGGATAGCATCACGGTGCGGATCAAGGACGGGCAGCCGAGCAAGGTGGTGGAAGCCAACGTGGTCAAACTGCTGGAACAGCGCCACGGCACCAAGGACTTCTTCACCTACAACCTCGACAGCATCATGCAGACGGTGCAAAAGACCAGTCAGTCGCTGGCGTTGCTGCTGTCGCTGATCGCCTTGATTTCCCTGGTCGTGGGCGGCATCGGTGTGATGAATATCATGCTGGTGTCGGTGACCGAGCGCACACGGGAAATCGGCATCCGCATGGCGGTGGGGGCACGTCAGTCGGATATTCGCCAACAGTTCCTGGTGGAAGCGGTGATGGTCTGCCTGATCGGCGGAGTCATCGGGATCTCGTTGTCGTTCGGGATCGGCTTTGTGTTTTCCCTGCTGATCAAGGAATGGCAGATGGTGTTTTCCCTGGAGTCGATTGTCACCGCGTTCGTGTGTTCAAGCCTGATTGGCATCATCTTCGGCTTTGTACCGGCCCGCAATGCGGCGCGACTGGACCCGATCGAAGCCCTCGCACGGGACTGAGGCACCCGTTAAAAAGCCCGCCACCGGTGACGGTTGGCGGGCTTTTTTTTGCGGCCGGTGGTCAGGCCGACTGACTAACGCTGTGCAAGCGGTGCGCGGTGGCGGTGCTGACGGCGTCTTCGAAGCGCTCGAGCACGCTGCCTACCTGGGCTTCGGTGATGGTCAGGGCGGGCAGGAAGCGCAGGACCGAACCGTGACGACCGCCGGTTTCGATAATCAGGCCGTTATCGAAACAATTGAGCTTGATCGCCCGCGCCAGGGTGCCATCACCCAGGCCCGCCCGGCCGTCCACGCGTGACTTGGTGACCTCGACCCCGATCATCAGGCCACGTCCGCGTACATCGGCGATCGGGTCATATCGCCCGGCGATCTCCTGCAGGCCGGCCAGCAGTTGCGCGCCACGTGCCGTGGCATTTTCAACCAGGTTGGCCTGGCGGATATGGCGCATGGTGGCACGCCCGGCGACCATGGCGATCTGATTGCCGCGGAAGGTGCCGGCATGCATGCCCGGGCCCCAGGTGTCGAGGTGTTCGGCGTAGACAATCACCGACAGCGGGTAGCCGCCGCCGATCGCCTTGGACAGCACCAGGATGTCGGGCACGATACCGGCATGTTCGATGGCAAAGGTGCTGCCGGTACGGCCCAGGCCGGTCTGCACTTCGTCGATGATCAGCACAATGCCCAACTCGCGGGTGATCTCGCGTAACCCACGCAGCCACTGGGCCGAGGCGGGAATACAGCCACCTTCACCTTGCACCACTTCGACGAGCACGGCGGCGGGGCGGGTGACGCCACCTTCCGGGTCGCAAAGTACGGTGCGGATGTAGTCGATTGACAGTTGGTCCGTCTGCTCGCCATCGGTGCCGAACGGGCAGCGGAAGCGATAAGGGAAGGGCAGGAAGTGGGTGTTTTGCGCGGTGACGCTGGGGATGTTTTTGGGGTTGAGATTGCCCATGGCCGACAGGGCGCCGGCGGTCATACCGTGATAGCCGCCGTGAAAGGCCATCAGCGCCGAGCGTTTGGTGTAATGACGCGCCAGTTTGATCGCGGCTTCCACCGCATCCGAGCCGCTGGGGCCGCAGAACAGAATCTTGCTGGAGTCACGCATGGCGGCCGGCAATTGGGAAAACAGTTCCTGTACAAACGCCTGCTTGGCGGGTGTGGCCAAGTCCAAGGCTTGTTGCAGTTGGTCGGTGCCGAGGAAATCCAGCACCGCTTCTTTGACGACGGGCGGATTATGCCCCAAGGCCAGGGTTCCGGCGTTGGCCAGGCAGTCGAGGTATTCCTTGCCTTGGGCATCCTTGACCCACACGCCTTTGCCGCTGACGAACAGGCGCTGGAACGTGGCGGCATAGGTGCGTGCATTCGATTCGACTTTCTTCAGATAACTTAGCTCTTCCATAATCATGCACTCATCGGCTGCGGCAAAGCGCAGCGCTGGATAGTTGATGGAACAAGAGACGGCGTGTCGTTAATAACGAGCGTTATTCAAGGCAGTAAACGGTGGGCCGGTTATATGACCGTATGACGTTTGTTGCTGGAAAATAAACGCAGCCGTAAAGTTAGCCGAACAGCCTGTAAAGTGAGCACTGTCAAGTTAACTTATGACCCGGTTTAGTTTGAAGGAAGGCGGCAACGGCCGCTATCGGTTCAGGCGCGGGATGTCCCCGGAATCTCTGTCAATCAGGTGACAATAAGAGTAATAACCCGCGCCTGCGCTTGAACCGTGAAAGTTGTGCGTGCTTGCACGAAGAAAGTGTCAGTGATTCTGCTGTTAAATGAATAAACAGGGTGTTTTTTATTGCAGGCGTGTCACCGTCGGGTTACCGGGATTGGCATGCATCCAACGGATCAGCGAATGGCGCCCGCTGATGCCCATCTTGATCACCGCGCGTTTCAAGTAGCTTTCCACGGTATTGACTTTGAGCTCCAGCGCTTCAGCCAGCTCAGGCGCGGTACGCCCCGCCAGCAGGCCGGCGCAGATTTCCTTTTCGCGGTTGGACAGCCTCAAGCCTGATTGCACCAGGCGAGCCTCAAAACGCTGGCGCAGGGAATCCATGTCCCGGTTTTGTGGGACAAGCCCATCAACGGCGATATTTTTGTCCGGCATGCCTTGAGAATTTATCGCATTAATGTGCTTCTCTACCAACGCCAGCAGGAGCAAGGAGAAATCCTTGAGGATTATCTGCTCCTGCATCGAGAAGTCATCGATGTGTTCGCGGTAGAACGAAATTATATAAAAGTATTCTTTTTTCCGGGATTTGAGATGCAGCTGGGAGCTGAAGGGAATGGGCGTCAACGCCGGTTTTGAAGACGCGCCGGCCGACGCTGAAAAGCTCGCCACGGATTGCGCGAGGACGGGCTTTGCCACCTGTAGGGCGGTCGGTGATTCAGGTGTTCTGGGTTGAGCGGACTTGATCAACGAAGACATGTGCTCCGGGCTGAGGATCTCCGCGCCGGCCCCGGTGGGCTCTACGCGCGCGCCGTCAGCGCCATCGATGCGCACATGGGTGATGTGCGTGGCATCCACGGGCACCTTGGTGAGTACCAGATCATGCAGAAATCGCGAGAAGTGGCGGCTGCCCGTACTGGCGATGACTTTACCGATGAGAGGAAACAGCGTTTGAGCGTTCATTATTTCACCGTCATGTTTCGGTTGATGACTGTCACAGCGGTTGGGTCGGTTGAAGAGCAAGCCTCACGGGGTAAAGCGGCAAGAAAGCCCGAGCTTTGGTTGCATGTTTTTAAACGGTGACCTAGCATCATTTTTGAATGATGGCTTAATGATATTATTTGGCGTTGCACGTTTTCATCCCTGCATCAGCCGTTGTGTGCCCATCACTCCGGACAGCAGGCCGATCCCCAGCAGAAATACACTGGGGGCCTTGGCCATGACTTTCTGGGCCACCGCGAAGGACAGCATCTGGCGCGAGATGGCGCCATAGATCAGCAGGATGGTGATATCGATTACCCCCCAGATCAGGGCGAGGATCAGTCCCTGTTTAATGAAGTCGCCATTGGGTTCGATGAACCCAGGCAGGAAAGCGAGGAAAAACAGGATGTCTTTCGGGTTGGACAACCCCACTTTCAGGGCGCGCCAGAAAAAATGACGCTGGCTTTTTTGCACCGTGGCAACGCTGTCCGAACTGGCCAGGAGGCTGGACACCCCCAGCCAGGCCAGATACAGCCCGCCGACCACTTGGCCCCAGTTCAGCAGCACCGGGCTCACATCCAGCGCGGTATAGATGAGCGTCAGGGTGATCAGCAGCAAGAGTTGGGCGGACACCACGCCGCCCGTGATCGTGGCCGCAGGCCAGGCTTGCCTGGCATCGGAGATGACCAGGGCCACCACCGGGCCGGGCGAGGCAATCAGGAAAAACACGGCCAGGGCAAAGGTCAGGTGCAGCATGCTCATAGGGTGGTTACCAGGTCCAGGACACGTTGGTTTTTGCCCAGGCGTTGCGCGTAGTAGCGATAGCCGGCGACCGCGAACGTGCGTTGGATCCAGCGATCGCGGCCATCCAGGCCAGCTGAGAACGCACTGCGGGCATGCGCGGTTTTACGGTTGTCGATGATCAACAGGTCACCGGCCTTGAGGTGCACCGGGTGGGCGACTTCCCAGGCGGCCTTGCGCAGGAGTTCAAGCTTGAGTTGCGCGTGCTTGCTGCTGGCCACCATGAATTGAGGGTCAAAGCGGAAATAGGGCGACTCGGGGTCACCGTATAGAACCGTTTGTTTTTGGTTTATATCAATGCGGCAGTTTTTTTCTGTGGCGCAGTAGTCCGACAGAAAGTTGTATTTTTCTTCATGGAAATAATTCAGGTCATGCGGGGTAATAATGTCGCGAATGCCATCGATGGAGCTGATGAAGGTCGCGGCCTCGGCGCCGGGGTCCTGGCGCAGGCAGAAAAGCACCAGATAATCCGGAGACACGGCATGAAAGGCATTTTCGGTATGCAGTTCCAACTCACAGTCGTAGCTGTCCGAGTTGGCACCCTTGGAGTACTTTTTATGCGGGAAAAAGTTATTGATGATATCGCCGTTGGATTCCTGGATATAACCAATTGGATCGCCCAGCATGGCCGTGGCTTTCAGAATGATCTGCTCACTGATCGTGCACTCTTTTTGCAGGCTGGCGCGGTCGCTCGGTGTTGGCGGAATTGTGCCGATGGGCAGGTCTTTTAAATGCAGGAAGCCTTTTTTATTACCAAATAAACGAAAATTCAATATATCGGATTCGGTCGCCTGGTCGAGTTTCGCTTGCTGGATACTGGAAGACAGGAGTTGATTGAAATTAGGCATGGTGAAGGATCTGCTGTGTGTTTAAAAACTATTAAAGGCCGCAGAGGTTAGGCGCATGCCAAGCATGATTGGATTTTTTATAGGGTTCGGTTGCGCTTGAAATGACTAATAAGTCTGTCGCTTATTTGTACGGTTGATTATTTGTCAATCGCACGGTATTTAAAAACGGAAAAAAATGATGGGTAAGGATGAGTATGAATCATGATGCGCTTGATCAGGGCGCGCGCCGGCTGCCGCCGCTCTACGCATTGCGGGCCTTCGAATTGGCTGCGCGTTTCAGTTCTTTTACCCAGGCTGCCGACACCCTCTTTATCACCCAAAGCGCCGTAAGCCGGCACGTCAAGGCCTTGGAGGAGCATTTTGGCTGCGCATTGTTCGAGCGCAAAGGGCCGAAAATTTTCCTCACCCAGACCGGACGATTGTTGGCTCAAGAATTGAAAGTCGGCTTTCGCCTGATCGAAAATGCCTGCACCGTCACCAGCCGCAAGGAGAAAACCCTGAGGGTCAAGGCGCCTTCCACCTTGACAATGCGCTGGTTGCTGCATGTGCTGGATGAGTTCAATGCCGTGAACGGTATAGAGCAGGCGCAATTGTCCAGCGAGTGGATGGACGTCGATTTCGTCAACTTCGATGTCGAGCCGTTCGACTGTGCCGTGTTGTTGGGCAACGGGCGTTTTTCCGATGACCTTGAGTTTATCAAGCTGTTTGATGAATGGCTGATACCGGTCTGCTCGCCGAGCCTGCTGGAGCAGCACAACCTGAGCGGTGAGGGGATATTCTCCGCGGAATTGATCCACCCGTCCCGAGACCGGCGCGATTGGCAACGCTGGCTGGAGCGTGTGGGCTTGATGTCGGCGGTTTCCTGGCAGAAAGGCAAAATTTTCGACACCCTGGAACTGGGTATCTCCGCCGCGATCCAGGGGCGCGGCGTTTCCATCGGTGACCTGGCGCTGGTCGGTGACGAATTGGTCAAGGGCTCACTGGTACTGCCCTACAACAAGGCGGTCAGTACCGGTGACAGCTACTACCTGGTATGGCCCGCACGCAGCAATCACAACGCCGCGCTGGAGAGCTTCAAGCGTTATTTGCTGGAAACCGTGCCGGTGATTGACGAGCGCGGATTGGAATTCTTGAGTTGACGCGGCCCTGGCAACGTCAGGTTCGAAAGCGTCCCACCAGCGTGCTCAACCCCGCGGCCAGCGTTGCTAGCGCCTGGCTGGCCGCGCGGGTCTGCAAGGCGCCTGCCGCAGACTGCGCCGACAGGTCGCGGATCGCCAGCAAATTGCTGTCCACCTCACGGGCAACCTGAGCCTGCTCTTCGGCTGCACTGGCAATCACCAGGTTGCGCTCATTGATCTGGCTGATGGCCGCGAAAATATCTTCCAGCACGGCCCCCGACGCCTGGGTGATACCCAGTGTGTCTTGCGCCCGCGCCGTGCTGCTGCGCATCGAACCCACCGCCTGTTCGGCCGTGCTTTGCACGTTCGCAATCATCTGTTCGATCTCGCGGGTCGATGTCTGGGTACGGTAGGCGAGGGTGCGCACCTCGTCGGCCACGACGGCAAACCCTCGGCCTGCTTCACCTGCGCGGGCCGCTTCGATGGCCGCATTGAGGGCCAGCAGGTTGGTCTGCTCCGAGACCGAGCGGATCACGTCCAATACCTTGCCGATGTTGCGCACTTCATCGGCGAGGTGCTGGATATGCGTTGCGCTGCCCTGAATCTCGGCGGCCATCGATTGCGTGCCGCTGATGTTCTCGCGTACTTGCTGGCGGCTTCTTTCCGACAGCGTATGGGAGGCGGTGGCCGCCTGCGAGGTAGACACTGCGTTGCGCGCCACTTCTTCGACCGCGCTGGTCATCTGGTTGACGGCTGTCGCTGCCTGTTCCAGTTGCATGTCCTGCTGTTGCAGGCCACGGTTGCTTTCTTCGGTGACGGCATTGAGTTGTTCAGCGGCTGAGGCCAACTGCGTGGCGGAGTCAGCGATCTGGATCAGTGTTTCGCGCTGGCGGGTCTGCATGCGTTGGAGTTCAACGAACAACTCGCCGATTTCGTTGCGACCAGGCGAGACGACCTCACAGGTCAAGTCGCCCCCGGCAATGCGTTTGAAGTGTTCGCCGGCCTCGCGCAATGGCCGCAGGACCCTGCCGGCAATGAATGTCCAGCAGACGAGCGCGAGTGCCAGGGTCGACAGGGTCAGGGCGATAGCCAGCGTTTGCGCAGTCTTCAGCCGCGCAGCCGCTTGCGTGTTGATCTCTTGGGCGCGGGCATTCAAAGCGTCGACCAGCTTCACGCGGATTTCCTGCAGCTTGGTCATGCTATTGCCGGCAGCGATATTGACCTGGAAATACTGATCGGCCGAATGCGCACGAGTGGCGGCGCGCTGGCCGGCGATGGCCGTACCGTATTCGGCGAATGCCTCTTTGAGAGTGTCGGCGAGCGCTTTCAGCGCCGGCTCACGCAAGTCTGTGGTCGAGGCATCGAGCTTGGCGATGGCCTCGCTCCAGATAGCCTCGCTGCGAACCAGCCGTGCCTGCGACTCATCAAAGCGTGCGCCGACGGTCTCGATAAACGCCGAGGACACATTGGCGCTGGTGCGAATGGCCAGTAGCAATGCGTTGTTGATCCCGTCGATTTGGCGTGAAGTGCGCCCCAACTCGTCAATCTGGTCGTGACTGCGTTCGGCCGACCACCAACCGTTCAGGGCCGAGAACAGCAGTGCAATGACGAACAGCAGGAGCACCCCGAACATACCGGTGCGAATTTTCAGATGGGCGAGCATGAGGCCACTCCGTGAACGACTGGATAATAGTGACCGAGCTATCCGCCGCCGCTTCAGGAACTTAAGCGGCAAAAGTGGGAACTCGTTCGATTACCGGACGTTAAATGCGGCGCGGGTTGAGGCTTATGGATGAGCGGGGTAATCAGTGTATCCGCGCTGGTCGCCACCAAAGAATGTACTGGGGTCTGACGCATTGAGCGCCAGTCCCTCACGGATGCGCCGTGGCAAGTCAGGGTTGGCCAGGAACGGCCTTCCGAAGGCAATGATGTCAGCGCGGTTGGCGGCCAGGGCATGTTCTGCGGTTTTCGGATCGTAACCACCGGCCACCATCAGCACGCCTTTCCATTGCGTACGAAGTTGGCCGATGATTGCGTCCCAGCGCGGATCGAAATGCTCGTCCTTGACGGTGCCGACCACGGCAGGTTCCACAAGGTGCAGGTAGGCCAGGGGCCAGCGGTTCAGGGCGCTGACGATATGGCCGAATGTGGCTTCGGGAGTCGCATCGCCCATGCCCATGAAGCGGCCCATCGGTGTCAGCCGTACACCTACGCGCTCCGCCCCGACCTCATCGGCAACCGCCTCGACGACTTGCAACAACAGGCGCGCGCGATTTTCCACACTGCCGCCGTAGGCGTCTTCACGCTGGTTGCTGTTGCTATTGATGAACTGGTCGAGCAGATAACCGTTGCCCGCGTGGATTTCAATGCCGTCCATCCCGGCTTTCAAGGCGTTGCGCGCGGCGCGACGGTAATCCTCGATGATCTGCACAATCTCCGCAGTTTCCAGGGCACGTGGTACGGGTACATCCCCCCAGACGCCGTTGCCATTGTCATCGACGATAAATGTCTTGCCTGGCACCGGCAGTGCGCTGGGGGCAACCGGCAGGGCGTTATCGGGTTGGAAGCTGGGGTGAGAAACTCGCCCTACATGCCACAGTTGCATGAAGATCAGTCCCCCGGCTTCGTGCACCTGTGTACTCACCTGGCGCCAGCCTTGCACCTGTTCATCACTGTAAATCCCCGGGGTCCAGGCGTAGCCCTGGCCTTGACGGGAAATCTGCGTGGCTTCGGTGATGATCAAGGCGGCACTGGCGCGTTGCCGGTAATACTCGGCGTTCAGGGCGGTCGGAAGATCGCCCGGCTGGCCGGCTCGGGAGCGGGTCAGAGGGGCCATGGCCACACGATGAGCCAGTGTGTAGGGGCCAACGGCGATAGGTTGAAACAGGTGCTGAGTCATGGGTAGTTCCTTTGCGTCAAACGCAATGCGTTGAAGGGGGCTTGGGGCTATGCCTGTTGCACTGAGCGGGTCAGGGGCAGGTTCAGCCAGCGGCGGCCGGTGGCGTTCGCGACGGCGTTGCCGATGGCGGCGGCCATGGGGCCCTGGACGATCTCGGCCGCGCCAAGAAAGGGTTGCCCGGGCTGATCGAGCAAATGTACGTCGACCTGCTTGGGTAACTGAGGAAAGCGCAGGATCGGGTAACCGCTCCAGTCGTAGCTGCGGACTCCGCCCGGGTCGTAGCCGACTTTTTCATACAAGGTCCAGCTGGCGGACTGCACGATGCCTCCCTCCACCTGGTTGCGCAGGCCATCGGGGTTGACGATTTGCCCCACGTCCACGGCGGTTATCACTTGGTCGAGCTGAATCTCGCCGGTTTGCGGATGCACGTGCAAACGCACGGCGAGTGCGCAGTAGCCCATGATGTTCTTGTAGCGGGCAAACGCGAAGCCAATGCCGGAGCCCGGTTGATTGCCTTTATGCGGCCAGCCGCTGGCATCCCGGACGCGCTCGACTACCGCACGGGCTCGCGGGTCTGCCAGATGGGCAAGGCGCAAGGCAACCGGATCGGTGCCGGCCTGGATGGCCAGTTCATCGATGCAGGCTTCGATGGCGAAGATATTGATGTGGGCCCCCAGCGAACGCATGGCGGATGTGCGAAACGGCATTGTGGTCACGAAGTTCATGTCGATGCGCGTAGAGGCCAGGGTGTACAGCGGCACCGCATTCCGATCGCCATCCCCTTCGGGCTGGGCGATTGGAACCGACGGCGCGGAGACGAACGGACGGGCCAACAGCCGAGCGGGGATCAGTCTGCCGGCATTTACGATGCGTTCGTTGTGTGGCGTGGTCCACAGCTCATAGGCCCAGTCCTGCAATTTGCCCTGTGCATCGAGGGTGGCCCGGACCTCGGTGAGCATGGCACTGCTGTAGGACTCCCAGAGGTTTTCCTGCTCGCGCATCCATTGCACACGCACGGGCGTGCCTGCGACGCGCATTGCAATCAGCGCGGCGTCGGCTGCCGCGTCGTCCGCGCCATTGTGGCCGTAACAGCCGGACCCCTCGACATGGATGCAGCGCACCTGCGCCGGTGCCAGCCCCAGCATCTCGGCGATCCCGGTGCGAAGAGGGTAGACACCTTGCGTGTGGGTCCACACGGTGAGCATGCCGTCCTTGAACCAGGCCACGGCGCAGGACGGGCCAATGGACCCGTGCATGAGGTACTGCTTGGTGACGCGCGCGTGATAACTCGCGCCGGCTACGGCGGCCGGGTTACCTTCATGGCTGATGGGATAGCGATGGGCGGGCAGGCGGGTCAACAACGAGTGGATGTCATCCGCGTCGGGAATCGCCTCTGCACCGCTCCAGCGGGCCAGCGCATACCCGCTGCGCATCGCTTTGATGGCTTGCCATTCATCTTCGGCCACCACGGCCAGGTAGTTGCCGTCGCGCACCACCTGTACGACGCCGGGCAGGTTTTTGACTGACTCGGTATCGAACGCTTCAAGCAGGCAACCAGGACGTGGTGGACGGATGACGCGGGCATGGAGCATGCCGGGCAGGCGCAGATCCTGGACGAACGCTGCGCCACCACTGACTTTGGCCGGGATATCCAGGCGTGCAAGAGAATGGCCGATCAGCTTGAACGCGGACGCCGGCATCGAGGGTGATTGCGCCTTCGCATAGTGGTGCAGGTCAACGCCCTTGACGGCTTCGGCATAGGTCATGCGTTGCCCGTTTGGGCCCTGGATGATGCCCTCCTGAGTGGTCAGCAAGGCGGTTTCGACTTTCCAACGGCGTGCCGCCGACTCCAACAGCAACTCGCGAACCTGAGCCGCCGCATTGAACAAGGCCGTGCCGCTGTCGAAAATACTGTGGCTGCCGGCGGTGTAGCCTTCGTCGGGCGTCAGGGCGGTATCCGCAGTGAGCAGACGGATCGCGGAGGGTGAGATATCCAGGCGTTCGGCGGCAATCTGCAGGAGGGCGGTTTTCACGCCTGTCCCCAATTCAACCTTGCCGGTGTAGACGGTGATGCCCTCGGCATCGACGCGGATCCAGGCATCGAGGTAGGGATTGGTGCGCAGGCTTCCAGGAAGATCGGGTGCCAGCACCACCGTGCCGAGCGTATCGACTTCGCTGTCGGCCAGTGCATGCCGCGCTGCCGGTAAAAGGGTGAATGTCAGGACCAGCGCGCCTGCGCGCAGAAAAGCGCGGCGCCCCTGATCAACCTCAGGCTGAAGGGTCATACGGCGCTCCTGTCTTGCCTGGCGACACGGCTGATGGCCTCGACGATCCGCAAGTGGGTTCCGCAGCGGCACAGGTTGCTCGCCATATGCTCGCGAATGGTGTCTTCGTCTGGATGGGGAGTGTGCTCAAGCAACGCCTGGGCGCGCATCAGCATGCCGGCGATGCAGTAACCGCATTGCGCGGCCTGGGTCTCGATAAAGGCCTTTTGCAAAGGGCCTGGACGCTCTGCCGTGCCCAGGCTCTCGACCGTGCGGATGGCCTTGCCCTCCAGGCCCGTGCAGGGGGTCAGGCAGGAAAATACCGGCTGGTCATCCACCAGCACAGTGCAGGCACCGCACTGTCCCAGACCGCAGCCGTACTTGGCGCCGTTAAGCCCCAGATGATTGCGCAGCGCATACAGCAACGGCATGTCGGGCGCGAGCTCCAGCGAGTGGGGCGAGCCGTTGACGTTGAGGGTCATTTGGGTCATTGCGCCTCCTGGCGTAACTCGTGAAGGGTGGAAGAAAGGTCTGTCCATGGCTGGCCCGGCTTCGCCTGCTCGCGAAGAAATGCAGCCAGTGCCGCGATCTGCTCGTTGTCCAGGCTGGCAACGAACGGTGGCATGGCCGGCCCGGGTTGCCCTGGGGTGGCCGGCACGCCTTCGAGCACCGTCTTGAGAAAGTTGCGCGCGCTCACTGCCTGCAGCGCTGAGGTCTGGCCCAGGGCGGGGCGCCCGTCGATCTCGCGCATCGGCGCGGCCGGGCCATGGCAGCCCGCACAGGCGCCTTCGAACAACAGGGCGCCAGACGCCTGCTCGGCTGCCCCGATGGGGCGTGTGACCGCTGGGGCGGGGGAGGGAGATGCGGCGCTCGTGAGGCTCAGCAGGTATTCGGCAATGGCTTCGGCATCGCCGGCGGGCAGCTTGGCCAGGCCCAGGCTGACCGGGCGCATCGGCCCGGCCGCGGTACCATGGCCTGCCACGACTTCCGCGCGCAGATAGCTCACCAACTGCTCGCTGCTCCAGGCAGGGGCACGGTTGGCCAGGCCCAGCAGGGAAGGCGCGTCCCATCCGTCGACCCGCCCTCCCGCAAGGTGCTCAGCGGTTTTCTCGGCGCCCAGCGGGTCAAGTGGAGAATGGCAGCCGGCGCAGTGGCCTGGACCTTCGACCAGGTAGCGGCCACGGTTCCAGCTTGCCGATTGCTGCGCCACGGGCGTCAAGGGTTGGGTATGCAGGAACAGCAGATTCCAGAACGACACCAATGGCCGGATGTTCATCGGGAATTTCATCTGGTTCGGTACGGCTGGCGAGTGCACGGCGGGGCCACTCATCAAATAGGCGTAGACGTCCTGGATATCCCCTTGCGTCAGGCGGCGGTAGTGCACGTAGGGGAAGGCGGGATACAACAAGTGCCCATCGCGTGAGACCCCTTCGCGCATGGCTCGCTCAAAGGCCGGTAATGACCATTGGCCAATACCGGTCTCGGCGTCCGGTGTGATATTGGTGCTGTAGAGCGTGCCAAACGGTGTTACCAGAGCCAATCCACCCGCCAGGTATTGGCCGCCGGGACGTGTATGGCAGACTGCGCAGTCGCCGGCTTCGGCTACCCGCGCGCCCTGTTTTACCTGAACGGGATCGAAGTGCCGTGGCGGTTCGGCCGGTGCGATCGCCGGGCGCCACATCAGCAGCACCGCGCATATTCCACCGGCCAAGGCGAGAACTGCAGCGCCCACTCCTAGCTGCCTGGCTTGCATGACATCACCCTTCATTCGTCCGTGAACCCGCAAGGGATTCGTATCGCCGAGGGTAGAGAAGAGACGCACGCGGCGGTATTGCCAAACCGCGCAACGGCGCTTTGCGTCATACGCATCGCTCAGTTGGCCCAGCATCGGATTTTCCTCGGCGCCGGTGCCTGAGCACACGTATGCAAGACACTCCATGCACGCTTGGGCATAGTGGTTCGCTTGTTTTTTTGTTCGGAATTGGCTGATGGACAAATTGCTGGCGCTGAAGATGTTCGTTGAAACCGTGCGGTGTGGCGGCTACTCATCAGCGGCGCGCAAGCTTGGTCTCTCGACGTCTTCGGTGACGCGCCAGGTGGCCGGCCTGGAAAGTGCCTTGGGCGCCAGCCTGCTTAATCGCACCACACGCAACACCAGTGTCACGGCTGCGGGGCAGGCTTATTTCGAAAAGGCCGTGGTGATTCTCGACGCCGTCGACGAAGCCGATGCCACCGTCGCCGACCGTGGCACCGAGATCCAGGGGCACCTGCGTGCCAGCGTCCCGGTGGAGTTCGGGCGACGCATTATCGCGCCTCACCTGGGGCGTCTGCTTGAGCGTCATCCGGGCCTGGAGATCAGCCTATCGTTGAGCGATCGGGTCAGCGACCTGATCAGCGAGCGCATCGACGTGTCTGTGCGCCTCGGTTCTTCGATGGTCAACGAGGACGTCGTCAGCAAGAAGATCGGGGATTTCCAGCGTTGGGTCGTGGCCAGTCCCGAGTACCTGGCGCAGGCCGGTCTGCCGCTGCATCCCAATGACCTGCTCAACCATCAGTGCCTGCGGTTTGACTATGGCGCGGCGCACCACGACTGGACGTTCCAGGGCGACGAGGACACCTTGCGCCTGAGCGTGCAGGGGCGCTTGCAAAGCAACAACGCCGACATCCTGCGCGAAGCGGCACTGGCGGGTGGCGGGGTGGCGCTACTGGCCGACTGGCTGGTGCGTGACGATGTCGGCCGGGGCCATCTGACCCGCGTGCTGGAACAGTATGAAGTCAATCCCGGCACCGCCAGCACCGGCATCAATGCGCTGTACCTGCCTAACCACCGTGGCTCGCGGCGTATCAATGTGTTTATCGCATTCCTTGAGGAAATCCTCGGCTAACGCCCTTCATCTGGCGTACGGTTTCTGCCAGCCAGCGCAAGACTGGCGGGTGGGTTGCGCGATTGCGCGAGCCGTTTACGATCAAAGCCGAAATCGAAATACTGTCTCAACAAGGTTGACAGTAGTGTGCGTGGGTTCACGTTTCCTTCACGTTGCAATTGGCCATAATGGTCAGCACTGCCCCACGTCTCCTATTTCCTTTGACATCAGTGATTTCCAACCCATGAAAACCGTGGCAATGGTGCTGTTTCCAGACTTTCTCCTGCTCGATATGGCCGGGCCCATGGAAGTGTTTTCCATCGCCAATCGTTATCTGGCGGCGGCCGACCATTATCAGCTGTTGACGATCGGCACCGAGCATGGCGCCTTGCGCGCCTCCAATGGCGTCAATGTTCAGGCCGACGTGCACATAGACCAGGCCGGCGACAGCTATGACCTGTTGCTGGTGCCGGGCGGCCCGGGGGCCTACAACGGGAAACACCTGCCGTTGCTCGACTGGCTGCAGGGCGCGGTCGGCCGGTCGGCCAGGTATGGCTCGATCTGCACCGGGGCGTTCATATTGGGGCATGCCGGTTTGCTCGACGGTTATCAGGTGACGACTCACTGGCATTACACGGAGCGGTTGATTCGGGCGTTCCCCAAGGCAATCGTCAAGACCGATCAGATTTACGTGCAGGATCGCAACCTGAACAGTTCCGGCGGGGTCACCGCCGGCATCGACCTGGCACTGGCGCTGGTCGCCCAGGACCACGGCAAGAAAATCGCCCAGGACGTGGCCAAGGTCTTGCTGGTGGTGATGAAGCGCCAGGGCGGGCAAGCGCAGTTCAGCCCGTTGATGCCTGCCGTGGCGCCGCCGGAAACGCCGGTAGCCCGGGTGCAGAACTATGTGCTCGAACACATTGATGAGGCCTTTAGCGTCGAACGCATGGCCAGCCTGGCGAATATGAGTGCGCGACATTTCGCCCGGGTGTTTGCCCGTGAAGTGAACATGACGCCCATGGAGTTTTTGCAAAGCGCGCGTATCGACTGGGCCCGCAGCCTGCTGGAAACCAGCGACCTGCCGCTCAAGACCGTCGCCTACAAGAGTGGTTTCGGCAGCGTGCGGCACATGCGTTTTCTGTTCGGTGAAAAACTCGGCTTGACCCCCGCCCAGTACCGCGAACTGTTCAACTGAGGCGTGGTTGTCCGTCCTGCGCACCGGGATGGCCGTGACGCTCCCTCCAGGGCGGTTGTCCCGTCACGGGTGTCTGCCAAGATGTTTATGAATTCTTGGCAATGGAGATGCGAGAGCCTGGGCGAACTCGTGCAATGCGCTACCTCGAGTCGGGCCAGGTTTTGCGCACTGAATGTGCATGAACAGACTCAGCGATTTAAACAACAGTGCGGTGTTGCGGTTTGGTCCGTATGTGTTTCACACGCGTCAACGGCTGATCCTGCACGGTGATCGGCCGCTGCGTATGGGCGGGCGGGCCCTGGATATCCTCCAGGTACTGGTCGAACACGCAGGCGACGTGGTCAGCAAGGAGGCATTGATTGCCCAGGTCTGGCCGACTTCGGTGGTCGAGGAAATCAACCTGCGTGTGCACATAGCCGCCCTGCGTCGGGCCCTCAACGATGGCCAGGACGGCTGTTGCTACATCGTCAATGTTCCCCAGCGCGGTTATTGCTTTGTCGCCCCGGTGCAACGCGAGCCGGACGGGCTGCCGGTTTCGATCGAGACCGTTGAGCAACCCCGACACAACCTGCCGGTACGGATCACGCCGGTAATCGGTCGGGATTCGCTGGTGGGCAGCGTGGTCCGGCAGTTGCCGGTGTGCCGTTTCATGACACTGGTCGGCCCCGCCGGCATTGGCAAGACCACGGTGGCTTTGCGCGTGGCCGAACTGTTGTTGCAGCACTATGACGATGGCGTCTGGTTGGTGGATCTGGCGGCACTCGATGATCCGGCGCGGCTCGTCGATTATCTGGGTCAGACGCTCGAACTGGACGTGGGTGGGAAGGCGCTGGCGCAACGGCATGCGTTGCTGGTGCTCGACAATTGCGAGCACTGGCTCGAATGCTGCCGAAAGCATGTGGAGAGCCTGTTGGCTGCGGCGCCACGGTTATCGATCCTGGTCACCAGCCGCGAGCCGCTGCGGGCTGCGCGGGAGACGGTGCAGTGTCTGCCGGCCCTGGCGGTGCCGCCGATGTCGGCGCTGCACAGTGTCGGCGAGACCCTGAGCTATTCGGCGGTGCAGTTGTTTGTCAGCCGTGCCCGTAGCCGCCAACAGGGCTTTACTCTGCGTGAACAGGACCTCCCGGCCGTGCGGGAAATCTGTCGGCGCCTCGACGGTCTGCCGCTGGCCATCGAGCTGGCGGCGGCGCAGATCGATGCGCTGGCACTGGTTGGGCTGCGCGCGCAACTGGATAACTGTTTTCAATTGCTGACCCAGGGCCGGCGCACCGCCGTCGCGCGACATCAGACACTCAAGGCTGCATTGGACTGGAGCTATCAGCGCCTGAGCCCGTTGGAACAGACCGTTCTGCAAGGGCTGGCGGTGTTCAAGATAGCCTTTACGTTGGACGCAGCCATCGGCGTCATCAGCTGTGCGGTGCTGCGGCCCGCCAGCCTCGTCGAAGTGATAGACCGGCTGGTGCATAAATCGCTGTTGTCCGCTGAACAAAGCAATGGCATCACCCGTTACCGGTTCCTCAACACCACCCGCACTTACGTACTGGAAAAACTGGAACTGAGCGGGCTGCAGCGCGTGTTTGAAGTGCGTTATGCCGGCTACATCAGCCGGGCACGCTGGGTCTCAGGCAAGCCGGTGTTGTTGCAACTCGTCAAGCAAGCGACGGACTTTGCTTAGGTCCGGGGTGGCAAAGCCTTCGGTAAACGCGTTGTAGAGGGGCGCCAGCAAATCATGGGCTTGTTGCTGGCGTCCTTGACGCTGCCAAAGCTCGGCCAGGGATGTCGCCGTACGTAGTTCCCACGCCCGTGCCCCCTGGGCCCTGGCAATTTCCAGGGCTTGGAGCAGCACCGTCTCGGCAGCACTCTGGCTGTTTTGCGCAAGCAGGGCATTCGCTCTGGCCCGCAGGATTTCCGCTGTGCTCCAGCCGGCAGCGCCGTTTTCGGCGCGTGCCAGCAAGGCGTCATCGACGAAACCGCTATCCAGGGTGACCATGATTTCATGGATCAGCCCGCTGCCGGCTGTCGCGGGCGGATGTGCGCCCTCGGCATCGAGCACCTGCGCATACTGCCGGGCCCAGTTATAGAACAGCAGCACCGAGTGCTTTTGTGCCTGTTCGAGCAGCAGGCGCAACAGCTCGCGGGCCGTTTGGCGGTCACCGTTGTAGTGCGCGATCAGACACCCGGACAGCGCCAGCGTGTAGCAGATGGACGTGCCGTGGTCGATCTGGACGGCAATGTCCAACGCCTGCCGGGCAGTCTTCCAGGCCTTTTCGGGAAGGCCCTGTAACCAGAGGATCCGCGCCAGAATGGTCAGGGACGCGACGCTCTGGTCGTACTGGATGCCAAAGCCATGGGTGAAGCGATTGAGGTGCCCGCTCTGGGTCATGCACTGGAGGACCTGTTCGGCGCGCTGGCGTGCCTGGTGCTGGTCACCGGCAAAGTGCAGGGCCAGCACTTGCAAACGCTGGGTACTCAGGGAAACGGCGGCGTTGCCTTGCACGCCCAGGCGATCGAATTGCAGGCTCTGTTCCAGGGCCGTTTGATAGTTGCCGCAACTGAGGTTGACCGCCATGTGCCCGGACACGGCCCGGAGCTGGCCGGCCAGGTCGTTGTTGCTTTCGGCCAGGGTTCGGGCGCTTACAAAGGCTTCGACGGTTTCGGCGGTGCCCCCTTGGGTGTGGTAGCAGGCACTGCCGAGGGCGAGGTTGAGGGCCGTTTTCAGGCGGGGGCAGGGTGCGGGCGTCAATTGGAGCAGGGCCAGGGCCTTGCGCACGTAGACACCGTGCTCCTTGAGCAGCGACAGTTCCTGCCAGAGTGGCGTCGATACCGAAGCCAGCTGGATCGCCAGGGCCTGTGGCCCTTGCGCGTTAAAACCCCAATCCAGGGCCGCGCGGATGTCTTCCAGGTGGCGCGCGTAGCGCTCGATCCAGACCTCGGTCTGGACCTGCTCCCAATCGTTGCCGGCCTGGTGCATCAAGGCCAGGCAGCTCTCGGCGTGGCGTTGCAGAGTGCCCTGCAAATCATTTGCCTGGTCGAGTTTTTCCAGGGCATAGCTGCGGGTAGTGTCGAGCAGACGGTAGAACACCTGCTCGTCACCCACCTCCACGTTCAGCAGGGACTTGGCCACCAGTTGCGTAATCGCGCCTAGCACCGCGTGGGGTTCGAGGTGCTCTCCGACAATCACCGTCGCTGCGGCCTCCAGCGTGAAACTGCCCCTGAATACACTCAGGCGGCGCAGGCTGATCTGTTCACAGGGCGTCAGCAGCTCGAAGCTGCAGTCGAGTGTTGCGCGCAGGGTCTGATGCCGGCCCAGGGTCGTCTGGCCGCCCTGTGCGTACAAGCGAAAACTGCCTTGCAGTTGCTTCAACAGTTCGCTCAGGCCGAGGCTGTTCACGTGTGCGGCGGCCAGTTCGATCGCTAACGGAATACCGTCCAGGCGGCGGCAGATCTCGATCGCCAGAGGCAGTTCGTCATCGCTCAGTTCGAAACTGTCATGGCTGGCCATTGCCCGTTCGACGAACAGTTGCACCGCCGAAAAGCCCAGGGCCTGGGAGCGCTCCAGCGCAGCGATGGGCGGCGGGCAGTCGAGTGTTTCCAGGCGCTGCACGAATTCGCCTTCGGCCCGCAGGCTCTCGCGGCTGGTGGCCAGAATGTGCACATCGGGCGCCCCGCGAAGGAGGCTTTCGCTGAGTAGCGCAATCGCGTCGATCAGATGCTCGCAGTTATCGAGGACCAGCAACATGTGCCGTTCATGCAGGAAGGTCGTCAGAGCGCTCAGCGGCTCGGCGTCGTGCAACGACAGCTCCAGCAGGGTCGCCAGGTGGTTGGCGATCATCGCGGGATCGCTGATCGAGGCCAGGTCCAACAGGCGAATGCCGTCCCGGTAGTGACCGATCAGCTGTTCCGCGACGCGCAGCGCCACGCTGGTCTTGCCGATACCCCCAGGGCCGACAAGGGTGATGAAACGCTGGCGTGGCAATTGCGTTACCAGACTGTCAACCAGGGCCTGGCGACCCACCAGGCGCGTGTGACGAATCGGCAAGTTATGCCCGCGCTGCCCCTGGCCGCTGCTCGGCGGGCGTTGTTCGGCAGGCGCCAGCGAATACGGCGCGACAAAGCTGTAACCCCGCTGGGCCACGGTGACGATATAGCGCTGGCCGGCTTGACCGTCGCCGAGGGCTTTGCGCAGCGCCGCGATATGCACACGCACATTGATGTCTTCGACAACGCTGTTGGGCCAGACCCGTGCGATCAACTGCTGCTTGCTGACCAGATCCCCGGCGTGCTCCAGCAGGATCAACAGAATGTCCATGGCGCGCCGGCTCAGGCGCAGGGGCTGGTCGGCCTCCAGCACCAGGCGTTGTCCGGGGTAGACCCGGTAAGGGCCGAAATGTACAGCCTGTTCGGGGGAAAGGGTCAACGGGTCACTCCTGCCTGCATGCGTCTATCACGGGGTATCCGAGCATGTTCCTGAGTTTTTTCCGGCAGCGCAACGCGACGGTACCGGGTATACGTTGCCGGCGGCGTTTGTGGTGCCGTTCACCCGTGCCGTATTGACTGGGGCTGCGCTGACAAAAGGCTGAGTCGCGGCTTTTGGCGCACCCCTGAGAATTAACAACGTTTAACTCGTCCTGCGTCTGGTTTACACCCAAAAATCCAAGGCTTCCAGTCCATCAACCGAAGGCACTGGTTTTTGTGCTCGTGCAGCAAAAGGGATGGACACTTCAGGAGAAGGCTGGAATGAGCGACGTGGTGGTGGTCTATCACAGCGGTTATGGCCATACGCGGGTTATCGCCGAAGCTGTGGCTCAGGGGGTGGAGCGGCACTCGGGCAGTACGTGCCGGCTGATCCCGGTCGAGGAGGTGGACGAGCAGTGGGACTGCCTGCACCGCGCCGACGCGATCATCTTCGGCGCTCCGACTTACATGGGCAGCGCATCGGCGTCCTTCAAGGCCTTCATGGAGGCCACCGCGTCGTTCTACCTGGCGCAACCCTGGCGCGACAAGCTGGCAGCCGGGTTCACCAATTCCGGTTGCCTGTGTGGCGACAAGCTCAACACCTTGCTGCAGATGGCCGTGTTCGCCGCCCAGCACTCGATGATCTGGGTCGGCCTCGACCTGTTGCCGGCGCGCTCCAGCGTTGGCCGGTTCGATGGGCAATTGAATCGTCTGGGCAGCTCGCTGGGGGTCATGGCTCAATCAAATGTCGAGCAGTCCCCGGACCATGCGCCACCTGCCGAAGATCGCTGCACCGCCGCTCACCTGGGGGAGCGGGTGGCGCGCCTGGCCGAACGCATGCACCCTGCGTCGGGTTGATGCATCGCGTCCCATCCCTCACAAGGCTCAGCTCAGCAGTGAGCGGCTTGCGCTGCTGAAGAGGCAGGCAGGGCCCGTACGGCCTGGCAGCGCCAGGCGAACGGGGTGATGCCTTCGCTGCGGGTGAACATGTGGCAGAAGTGCGCCTGATCGCAGAAGCCACACTCCAGGCTGATTTGCGTCAAGGTCAGGTCGGTGTCCTGGATCAGTTGTTTGGCGCGCAGGATGCGCTGGCAACGAATCCAGTCCTGGGGCGACAAGCCGGTGCTGGACTTGAAGGCGCGAGAGAAATGACTGCGAGACAGGGCGCAGGCCCGAGCGAGTTCGGTGACTTCCAGCGTTTCACTCAACCTTTCGAGGATCAATTTCTTGACCAGGCTTTCCCGCCAGGGAGAAAGGCCTCCGGTGGCCGGGACGCGCGTTTGAGTGGTTGATACACGGACGGCGTTGTACTGAGCGTGGGCCATGGCAAATATCCGTATCGATGGGAGCGCGCTGGCGCACTGCGCGATGGCTCAGCAGCTTCCCGCGTTAGAAAACAGTCCTGCACAGAGGGCTTCATTTTTGGGCGCGGGTTGGTGGTTGGCGAGTTAAACGTTGTTAATTCCCTGCCTGTGCAACAGCATCCATTGAGCACATTGCTGCAATTTCTTGCGCTGAAAACGCGTGCATAATTGCGCGTATTTCGCCGGAGCCTATCGAACGCGGGTTTTACCGGCGGGCGGCAAGAGCGCCGATGCTCGAGTGAAGTTCGACTGAGGCGTACCTGGCTCAACACACAATGGGACTGTGCCTATGAACCGTAATGATCTGCGCCGCCTGGACATGAACCTGTTGGTGATTTTCGAGGCCCTGATGTTCGAAAAGAACCTGACCCGTGTGGCTGAGAAGCTGTTCATGGGGCAGCCTGCGGTGAGTGCTGCGCTGGGGCGCCTGCGCGATTTGTTCGACGACCCGCTCCTGTTGCGCAATGGTCGCGGGATGGAGCCGACGGCGCGAGCGTTGGCGATTCTTAAAGAGCTGCAACCGGCGATGGACATCATCTCGGGTGCCGTCAGCCGGGCCAAGGAGTTTGACCCGGCGACCAGCTGCGATGTGTTTCGCATAGGCCTTTCGGACGATGCCGAATTTGGTCTGTTCCCGCCGTTGCTGCGCCAGTTGCAGCAGGAGGCGCCGGGCATTGTCGTGGTGGTGCGCCGGGCCAATTATCTGTTGATGCCGGCCTTGCTCGCCTCGGGGGAGATCTCCGTGGGGGTCAGCTACACCACCGACTTGCCGGCCAATGCGAAGCGCAAGCGGTTGCGTGATATTGCCTGCAAAGTGTTGCGCGGGGATGACCGGCCTGGTGAGCTGACGCTCGATGAGTACTGCCAGCGCCCCCACGCGATGGTGTCGTTCTCGGGCGACCTGAGCGGCAACATCGACCTCGACCTTGCCAAGGTCGGGCGTGCCCGGCGCGTGGTGCTGGGGGTTCCGCAGTTCAGTGGCTTGCGGGCGATGCTCGCCGGTACCGAAATGATCGCCACCGTGCCCGACTACGCGGCGTGCGCCTTGGTCGAAGGTTGCGCCCTGCGAGCCGAAGACCCACCGTTTCCCATCGATGCGGCGCAACTGTCGATGGCCTGGAGTGGCGTTCACGACAACGATCCGGCAGAGCGCTGGTTACGTTCGCGGATCAGTCAGTTCATGTCGCAACCCCTGGACATCGCGACCCCCTAGATCCGGCTGAAAGCGGGGTCAGCGTTTTTGCAACCAGCCCAGGAAACCGCCTTTCCTGACCGGTACGGGCTTAGCCATCAACGCCAGCCGACTGTTCTGTTGCCGTACCGCCTGCAACTTGTTCAACGCCTGGCCGACCTCGCTGCGCTGCGCCATGCACTGGCGGGTCAGCTGCTTGTCGAGACGGTAGATGATCGAGGAGGTCAGCGCGGTGAATGTCGCCTGGGACGGTGTATCGGCAAGGATGCTCTGTTCGCCCATGACCTCGCTCGGCCCCATGCGACCGGCCTCGGCCAGCCCATTGCTGTCGGACACGCTGACACTGACGATACCGGTGGCAATCACAAACAGGCTGTCCGGCACTTCGTCCAGATCCAGCACCACCTGGCCGGCGCTGTATTGTTGCGGCACCATTGATTCGGCGAGGCGGTCACGCTCCTCATGGCTGAGCGAGCGGAAAACCTTCACCTCATCGAGCAACGCACGGGCGCGGCTCGAGGGTTCGATCACACCGTCCGGATGCCGCGAGATACCTGCCGCCTCAAGATGCCGATGGGCGAGGTCGAACAACTGGTTGCGCACGTCGCCTTTCCTGGCCAGTTCGGCGATGAAACCGCTGGCCACGTATTCGGACATTTCCTCTCCCGCCTCTTTGAGCAACGCTTTCGGCGCCGGGTTGAGCAACAGGCTGCTGCTGCCTTGCAGCGTCCGGTCGAGGGCATCGAGTACCCGGCGCGGCCGCACGTGATTCGGCACCTTGATGCTGATCGACACGCCGTGCAGGTTGGTGGGGCGGCTGAGGTTGACGATCTTGGCCTTGGCCGCCACCGAGTTAGGCACCACCGCCAGGGTACCGGCGCTGGTCAGCAGATGGGTGGCACGCCAGTCGATATCGAGCACCTTGCCTTCGACGCCGTCGATCATCACGAAATCGTCTACCTGATAGGGCTTGGTGGTGTTGAGCACGATGCCGGAGAACACGTCGCTCAACGTACTCTGCAGCGCCAGGCCGACCACAATGGCGACCACCCCGGAGGTCGCGAGCAAGCCTTTGACCGGCAGCTCCAGCACATACCCGGCGGCGGCGACAATGGCCGCCAGGAACACCAACGCGCCGATCACGTCCTGCAACAACCGACCGCTGTGCCCGATGCGCCGCATCAGAATCAGGCCGACCACTTCGGTCAGCACCCGTGCGGCGTACAGCCACCAGAGAATCCCCAGCGCCGTAGCGCCCAGTTGCGCAACCCGGTCATCGGCAAACGACGGCGCCTGCAACGGGCTGACGCCGGCATTGATGACCAGCGCGCTGAACGCCACGAACAACAGCAGGCGCACGCCAATGCGCGAGGCGCGGTGCGTGAACGGGGCGAGATGCCAGAGCAACGCGTCGAGCACCAGCAGCAGGGCGCTCCAGGACAACGGGTGGGTGAGGAAAAAGCTCATGGATTGCACTCCGGCGGGTACAAAAAACTTGCCACACCCTGAGGTGTGGCGAGAGGTCGGACTCAGTTCAGATGCGTCTTGAGTTCGGCTGCGGCTTGACGTACCGCCGCTTGGACTTCCGGAATCCGGCTTAGCGGATTGAGCAGGCCGAAGTCATGAAGCATCCCGTTGTAGCGCACCGCAGTCACCGGTACACCGGCCGCGTCGAGGTGGCGGGCGTAGCTTTCGCCTTCGTCACGCAGCACGTCGAACTCGGCGGTTTGCACCAGCGCGGCAGGCAGGCCCTTGAGCTGTTCGGTGCTGGCATTCAGGGGGGATGCGTGGATCTGTGCACGTTCGGCCGGGTTGGTGGTGTAGTTGTCCCAGAACCACTGCATCATGCCTTTGGTCAGGAAGTGGCCTTCGGCAAACTGCTGGTACGAGGCGGTTTCGAACCCGGCGTTGGTCACCGGCCACATCAGCAACTGGAAGCGCAGGGCCGGGGTGTGCTGTTCCTTGGCTTTCAACGCCACCACCGCTGCCATGTTGCCGCCGACACTGTTGCCGGCCACCGCCAGACGCTTGCCGTCGACGCCGATGTCTTTGCCGTGCTCGGCCACCCATTGAGTGGCGGCGTAGGCCTGGTTGATCGCGGTCGGGTAATGAGCTTCCGGCGACGGGGTGTAGTCGACGTACACGGCAACTGCGCCCGAGCCCACCACCAGATCACGAATCAAGCGTTGGTGGGTCGGAAAGTCGCCCAGCACCCAACCGCCACCGTGGAAGAACATGAACACTGGCAACACGCCCTTGACCTTGGCCGGACGCACCACTTTCAGGTTGATCACCTGACCGTCAACCTGGATCGCCTTGTCGCTGACCTCAACCCCCGACAGATCGACCTTCACCGACGCCTGGGCACCGGTCAGCACGCTGCGGGCATCTTTCGGGCTCAGTTGCTCCAGCGGTTTGCCACCGCCGGCGGCAAGGGCGTCGAGGAACGCCTGGGTGTTGTGTTCGACGCCAGGGCTGCCGGCGGCGAAAGCATTGCCGATGGACAGGGCGAGCAGGGAAGCGGTAAGGGTTTTCTTGAGGCTCATGGTCAATTCCTTTTTCAAACGTTCGAGTTTTTATGCCTTGGGATCGGGCTGCTGTGACGCTGGGTTCAGGTCTCAGCAACACCGTGAGCACAGATTAATGAGGCGCCTGAAAGTGAAAAAGCGGCTGTGAACCGTTTAACTGTCAAGCAGGTTGTGACAATGAGCCCGTTCGAAGGCCGGCGTGATTTTCCAGATCCACACACCCATACAATCGCTGTGCTTGAACGAAGCCGAAAATGGTGCCTCTCAAACGCATCCGGAGAAGTGTCATGGCAATCGCAAAGGCAGTACCAGGCAAAGGTTTGATTGATCCGAGCAACCACGCTCTGATCCTGATCGACTTCCAGTCGCAGATGTCATTCGCGACCAAATCCATCGACGCCGTCACACTCCGTAATAACGCTGCACTGATTTCCAAGGCAGCGAAGGAGTTTGGCGTTCCCGCCATTCTTACCACCGTCGCCGAAAAAAGTTTTTCGGGGCCTATGTTTGAAGAGATCACTTCGGTCTTCGCCGGTCAGGAACTGATTGACCGCACCAGCATGAATACCTGGGAAGATGAGCGCATCGCCGTCGCCGTGAACAAGATCGGTCGCGACCGCATTGTTCTGGCGGGTCTCTGGACATCGGTCTGCATTGTCGGGCCCGCGATCTCTGCCCTTGAACAAGGCTTCGAGGTCTACGTCATTTGCGACGCGTGCGGCGACGTTTCGGATGAGGCGCATGAGCGTGCCATCGAGCGCATGATCCAAGCCGGTGCGCGCCCAATGACCTCACTCCAATACCTCCTGGAACTGCAACGCGACTGGGCCCGCGGCGACACCTACAACGAAACGGTGAAAACCGCTATCGCTAACGGCGGCGCCTATGGTCTTGGTTTGATTTACGCCAAAACCATGTTTAACGCATCCGAAGGTCACTGATCCGTACTGCGCTTCTTCCTGTGATAGGCAGGGGGCTATCCTCAAAAATGATGCCCCTTGCGCACCGCTTGCTGCGCTTTTGATCTGCTTTTGATCTTGATTTTGATCTTAAGCGCCCCGTCAAACCACGCTGGCCGAACGCAGGCTTGAATCCGTGGGTAACCCGGCAGGACGCCGGGTTAGCCGTCC
>NZ_QODI01000028.1:0-40479 GCF_009935975.1 Pseudomonas sp. Q1
CGTAACTTCTTGTTTACCAAGGAGTTTTCAGTTTCGACTGCGCCGGAAGTGGGGCGAATTATAGACAGATATAATTCACCGTCAACACTTAATTTGAATTGACTATCAAATAGTTTGAAATCCCCATTTTCCTCTATATAAGTGAGAGCATCACGCAAAACTGAGCAATATATTGCCCAACGACAAACAGTTAAGCATCATAGCGCCTTCCGCCTACCGACCAAGACCCGGACGTACCCCAATGACCACCTCACACCGCAGCCTGGCCTCGACATTGTTTCCTGTCGGCCTGCTGTTGATCGCCATGGCTTCCATCCAGTCCGGTGCCTCCTTGGCAAAAAGCATGTTCCCTATCGTCGGCGCGCAAGGCACCACCACCCTGCGCTTGATTTTCGCCAGTGTGATCATGTTGCTTCTACTACGCCCATGGCGCGCCAAGCTGACGGCCAAGTCCCTGCGCACTGTCGTCATCTACGGGATGGCGTTGGGCGGCATGAACTTTCTCTTCTACATGTCCTTGCGCACGGTCCCGTTGGGTATTGCAGTGGCCCTGGAATTTACCGGACCACTCGCTGTCGCCATCTATGCATCCCGCCGAGCAGTGGACTTCCTATGGATCGGCCTTGCAATCACCGGCCTTCTCTTATTGATCCCAACGAATGAGGCCAGCAGCGGCATCGACCTGACCGGCGCAGCCTACGCACTCGGCGCCGGGATTTGCTGGGCGCTGTACATTCTGTTTGGCCAGAAAGCGGGTAACGACAATGGCGTCCAGACCGCAGCCCTCGGGGTCATGATTGCCGCATTGTTCGTCGCACCCATCGGCATTGTCCATGCAGGCACCGCGTTACTCACGCCAGCGTTGATTCCTGTCGCCATCGGTGTCGCCATTCTATCCACCGCTCTGCCCTACACCTTGGAAATGGTCGCGCTCACTCGCCTTCCCGCCCGCACCTTCGGCACTCTGATGAGCATCGAACCCGCTTTCGGTGCACTTTCAGGCCTGTTTTTCCTGCATGAACATCTGTCCCTGGCGCAATGGCTTGCAATCACCTGCATCATCCTGGCTTCCGTAGGCGCCACTTTGACAATGCGCAACGAAGCCAAACCTTTGGTGCCAGCCGATTGATCCGCATGAAAAGGTAGCTCTGGCAATTACCCCTCATTTAGGCCATGTTTAGCCAGCAAACAAATGTCACTTATGGAGAATTTCGACAAGGACAGCCTGAACGCTACAATCGAGAGCGAATAAAGCCTGCATCGAGCCTTTTGCGAAGCGGCTATAAGGATAGGAATGAAACGAATTTTGATACTGTTAATGATCGTGGGCATAGCTGGCTGTGCCGCGACCACCAAGACAGAAGTGAAACGGGGCAAAAAAGGGCTGCATATCAACTGTTCCGGCCTGTCCTCCTCCTGGGACCAGTGCTACACCAGTGCAACCAATTCATGCGGCGCCAAGGGCTATCGGATCATCGCAAAATCCGGTGACAACGCCGAGGAACCAGGAGATTACCCCTTCGGGATAAACCCGGCCGGTTATACCAGCCGTAGCATGATTGTGATCTGCAAGTAGCGCCGTTCGGCGACTAGAGTCGCCGACGCTTTAGTCCTGCACCCCGAGCTGCGACCGATCAAATCGCAGCTGTACGTACCCGCAACCACTCCAAAGCGGCACCACTGAGCAGCGGGCTCAAGCGATCACGCACCTCGGCGTGGTAAGCGTTGAACCACTCCCGCTCGTCCGCCGTCAGCAGCGACGGTATCAGGCAACGGGTGTCGATCGGGCATAAGGTCAGGGTTTCAAACTTGAGGAACTCACCAAACTCCGTCTTGCCCGCCTCACGGTTCAACACCAGATTCTCGATACGCACGCCCCAACGACCTGGGCGATAAGTGCCCGGCTCGATTGAAGTAATCATGCCTGGCTGCATCGCCGTTTGCGGTGCAGTGGCGGCCTGGTAGGCGATCACCTGCGGGCCTTCATGCACATTCAGGAAATACCCTACGCCATGACCTGTGCCGTGACCGTAGTCCACACCTTCGGCCCAGATCGGCGCACGTGCGATGGCGTCCAGCAGTGGCGACAGAATGCCCTTGGGGAAATGCGCCCGGGACAAGGCGATCACCCCCTTGAGCACACGCGTGCAATCGCGTTTCTGCTCGTCACTCGGCGTACCGATCGGCACCATCCGTGTGATGTCCGTGGTGCCACCCAGATACTGGCCGCCCGAATCGATCAGTAGCAGGCCGTCACCTTCAATCACCGCATGCTCTTCTTCGGTCGCGTGGTAATGGGGCATGGCACCGTTGGCGTTGAACGCCGCGATAGTGTTGAAACTCAGCGATACGTAATCGGGACGGCGGGTACGCGCGGCGGTCAGGTGTTCGTCAATGGTCAGTTCGGTAATGCGTTCGCGACCCAGTGCACTGTCCAGCCAGGCGAAGAATTCGCACAGTGCCGCACCATCCTGTTCCATGGCCCGGCGGATATGCTCCGCGTCGGCCAGGCTCTTGCGGGACTTGGCCAAGGTGGTCGGGTTCAGCCCCTCAACCAGCTTGACGCCGGCATCGAGGTTCTCCAGCAAACCGGCGGTCACGCGCGCCGGATCAATGTGCAGGCTTGCCCCCGCTGGCACGTCACGCAGTGCTTGTGCGACTTCGCTGTAGTCACGCAACGTCACGCCATCCTGCGCCAATACCGCGCGCAGTTCGTCATCCACTTTGTTCAGGGCCACAAACAATGTGGCCTGCGCCTGGCTGATCAAGGCAAAGGATACAAACACCGGGTTGAACGACACATCGCCGCCGCGCAGGTTGAACAACCAGGCGATGTCATCCAGGGTGGCGATGAAATGCCAGTCGGCGCCCTTCTCTTTCAAGCTGGCGCGAAGTGCCGCGAGTTTTTCGCCACGGCTGACGGTGGCTTGCGGCGGCAGGTGCGGGTAGACCGGCTGGTTCGGCAGTGCCGGACGGTCTTTCCAGACCTCGTTCAGAAGGTCGATGTCCGTACGCAGCCGCGCTCCACGTTCTGCCAGCTTGGCGCTCAGGGTACGCGCCGAGGCCACCGCCATGACCGCGCCATCCACCGCCACCACACCGCCTTCCGGGGTTTGCTCGGCCAGCCATTCCAATGGGCCGGGTTGGCCTGGCTGCAACTTCACCAGTTCAATGCCGCTGCCCTTGAGCTCCTTGGTCGCTTGCTCCCAATAACGGCTGTCGGCCCACACACCGGCAAAATCCGCCGTGACAATCAACGTTCCCACAGAGCCATGGAAACCGGACAACCATTGGCGTCCTTGCCAGTAACCCGGCAAGTATTCGGACAGGTGCGGGTCAGCCGACGGCACCAGCAAGGCATGAATGCCCTCGCGGCTCATCAGTTCGCGGGTATGCGCCAGGCGCTGGGGAACCGTTCCATGGGTCAAAGGCTGCGTACTCATTGTGTCTCCTGCTAACCACTCATAATTGTTATGTGAATCAAACGGCCCAAAACGCGGGTGCACTGGCCAGGGCTGCCTTGATCAGTTGCACGGCTGCATCGATATCCTGCTCGGTGGTGAACCGACCCAGGCTCAGGCGGATGGTACGTGCGGCGCTGCGAGCATCATGGCCCAGGGCCAGAAGCACGTGAGACGGCGCATTGCTGGCCGAATTGCAGGCCGAGGTCGCCGAAAAGGCAATGCCTGCGCTCAATGCGCTCGAGTTGAACTCCCCTTCAGCAAAGGTCAGGCTGAGTGTATGGGGTATGCGCTGCGTCGGGCTGCCATTGAGGCGCACGCCGGCAATCGGTTCCAATTGGTCGAGCAGACGCTGACGCAACGCGGCAATCATCGCTTTCTCTTCGACAAAGGACTGCGCAGCCAAGGCGAACGCCGCCCCCATCCCCGCAATCTGGTGGGTCGCCAGGGTGCCGGAGCGCAAGCCGCCCTCGTGACCACCGCCGTGAATCTGCGCCAACACTTTCTGCTGCGCACGCGGGCCGACATACAGCGCGCCGATGCCCTTGGGGCCGTACAGCTTGTGCGCGGAAAACGACATCAGGTCCACCGGCCATTCAGCCAGGTCGATGGCGACCTTGCCGGCCCCCTGCGCCGCATCCACATGCAACAGCGCGCCGTGTTCACGCACGCACGCGCCAATGGCAGGGATGTCGTTCAAGGTGCCCAGTTCATTGTTCACCAGCATCAGCGACACCAGGAAAGTGTCCTCGCGCAACGCTTCACTCACTGCATCGGCGCTGATCAAGCCTTCGGCGTCCGGCACCAGGTAGGTCACGGCCACCCCGGCTTCCTGCAACTGCCGTGCGGTGTCCAGCGTGGCCTTGTGCTCGATCTGGCTGGTGATGATATGCCCACCCGCCACGCCGCGTGCCTGGGCGACGCCCTTGATCGCGAGGTTGTTGGATTCGGTGGCGCCGGAAGTCCAGACGATCTGCTCAGGACCGGCACCGACCAGATCGGCCACTTGGCGACGCGCCTGTTCAACCGTTTGCCGGGCCGCCTGGCCGAACGCATGGGAACTGGACGCCGGGTTGCCGAAATTGGCATGGAAGCCCAGGCACTCGACCATCACCTGGATGACTCGCTCATCCACCGGCGTGGTGGCGGCGTAGTCGAAATACAACGGACGTTTATTCATGACGTTAAAGACTCGCAGAGCGTATTCCCGAGAACAACGTCTCAGGGGCATCGATGGGAACAGAGGTCGTCAGGTTTAACCGATCGTATGCCATTGAAAGAAGATCACTGTAGGCAAATGTGCGTAGGAACGCTCCTGAAATCCAGCTTAACAGGCGCAAGTGACGTCATGGAAAACAAAAAGCCCGAGATTCCTTGTGGGAACCTCGGGCTTTTCGCCATTGAGCGCGGGCTCAACTGGGACGACCTTGCAACGTCACGCTGCGCTCGGCGTTCATTTCGCCCTGGCGATCAAAGCCAAAGGGCTTCTGTGGCTGGGCAGTCAGCGCGGCCCGTTGCTGTTGATATTCGTCAAACGACAGGCCGCGACGGCTCAGTGCTTCCAAGGCCAATTCCTTGGTTTCTTCGGCGGTGTAGGGGCGTAGTTCGGGCGAAGGGTGGGTTGCGCATCCGGCGAGCACGGAGCTGACGATCAACAAGCAAACAGCGAGAAAACGGTTCATGGCGAAGGTCCTGGGAAGAGGTTTCAAGTCGATGAACACAGGCTACTCCCGCCCTCGCACGGTTAAAAATCACCGCCCTTGATAGTCGCTATCAGCTATTCAGACACCTTCGATAGCCACCACCAAATATTCTATTTAGATCTATAAATATGGAAATACGTTCATTTACGGAATAACCAAGACCTTTTATAAAGGGCTCCCGGCTTCACCACACTGTTCGCCACGCAACTGTTGCCCAAACAACAGCCGTTTAACGAAACCCCCAGTTTCATTTTGAGGAATACCGTGTGACAGCCAACTCCCAAAGTGTCCTGCCCTCCCCCTTGCAGACCGCACAGTTGCTGGCCGCCGAATTCGCCCTTACCGCCGTTGAGCGTGACGAACGCGGTGGCACGCCCAAGACCGAACGTGACGCTTTGCGTCAGAGCGGCTTGCTGGCGCTAAGCATTCCCACCCAGTACGGTGGCCTCGGCGCGCGCTGGAGTGAAACCCTGGAGGTCGTACGCGAATTCGCCAAGGTCGACAGTTCCATCGCCCATGTCTTCGGCTTTCATCATCTAATGCTCGCCACCGTGCGCCTGTTTGCCCGACCCGAGCAATGGCAACCCTGGTTCGAACAGACCGCGCGCAAAAGCTGGTTCTGGGGCAATGCCCTCAACCCCCTGGACACCCGCACGCTGGTCAAGAATTTCGGCGGCTGGCGCGAATTCTCCGGTAAGAAAAGTTTCTGCTCCGGCGCCAGCGACTCCGAAATGCTGATTGCCTCGGCGGTGGATGAAAGCGCCGGAGGCAAGCTGCTGATTGCCGCCATCCCCAGCGGACGCAGCGGCATCACTTTGCATAATGACTGGAACAATATCGGCCAGCGCCAAACCGACAGCGGCAGCGTGAGCTTCGAGCGGGTGCGCGTCGAAGAGTCGGAGCTGCTGCTCGACCCTGGGCCACTGAGCACACCCTTTGCCTGCCTGCGCCCGTTGATCGCCCAGCTGACCTTCACCCATATGTTCCTGGGCATTGCCGAAGGTGCCTTTGCAGAAGCCCGTCATTACACCCTCACCGAAACCCGCTCGTGGCATAAATCCACGGCCGACGACGTGCGCCAGGATCCTTACGTGCTGCATCACTACGGCGACTTCTGGGTGGCCCTGGAAGGTATACGCCTGCTGGTGGAGCGCGCTGCCGGGTTGCTCGACCAAGCCTGGGCCAAGGGGCCCCATCTGAGCGAACACGAGCGCGGGCAATTGGCGATTGCGATTGCCACCGCCAAGGTCGCCGCCACTCGCCAGGGCCTGGACCTGTGCAGCCGCCTGTTCGAAGTCACCGGCGCGCGGTCAACCCACGCCTCGCTGCGCCTGGACCGCCACTGGCGCAACCTGCGCACACAATCCCTGCACGACCCGGTGGACTACAAGCTCCACGAACTGGGGGACTGGGCATTGAATCAGTCCCTGCCGATTCCGACGTTCTATTCCTGAGAGAGGTGCCCATGCAGCTTCTGACCCTACCGCCCTCACCCGCCCTCGCGACCTCGATCCGCGCCACGGCCCAGGTCTTCGAAGACCCCAAATCCCAGGCGCTGCTCGATCACATCAGGCAAGTGGCTCCCAGTGAAGCCAGCGTATTGATCATCGGCGAGACCGGCACCGGTAAAGAGCTGGTGGCGCGGCATATCCATAACCTCAGTGCACGGCGCAACCGGCCGTTCGTGGCGGTCAATTGCGGGGCGTTCTCCGAATCCCTGGTGGAAGCCGAACTGTTCGGCCATGAAAAAGGCGCGTTTACCGGCGCCCTCAGCGCCAAGGCCGGCTGGTTCGAAGAGGCCGATGGCGGCACCTTGTTCCTCGATGAAATCGGCGACTTGCCCATGGCGATCCAGGTCAAGCTGTTGCGCGTCCTGCAAGAACGCGAAGTCGTGCGCCTGGGCTCGCGCAAGAGCATTCCAATTGATGTGCGCGTGCTCGACGCGACCAATGTGCAACTGGAAAAGGCCATCAATGCCGGGCATTTCCGCGAAGACCTGTACTACCGTCTCGATGTGGTCAGCCTGGAACTCAGCCCGTTGCGCGAGCGCCCCGGCGATATCCTGGCGCTGACCCGGCATTTCATCGAAACCTACAGCCAGCGCCTGGGCTACGGCCCGATCACCATCAGCCGCGAGGCCGAGCACAAACTCAAGAGCTACAGCTGGCCGGGCAATATTCGCGAACTGGAAAACGTCATACACCACACGCTGTTGATCTGCCGTAACGGCGTGATCGAACGTGACGATTTGCGCCTGTCGAACCTGCGCATCGAGCGCCAGGACGATAGCCAGCAGGCCACCGACAACAGTGCCCAGGCGCTATTGGAGCGCGCCTTCCAAAAACTCTTCGAGGAACAGGCCGGCGCACTGCATGAAAAGGTCGAAGACGCACTGCTGCGCGCCGCCTACCGTTTCAGCCATTACAACCAGGTGCACACCGCCAATCTGCTGGGCCTGAGCCGCAATGTCACGCGCACACGCCTGATCAAGATCGGCGAACTGGCAGTGAACAAACGCCGCCCGGGGGAAACCGTGCAGGGCGAGCGGATGCTGCATTTATCCATTTAAACGGCAGTGCAGAGCGTTGTCATGGCTGCGCTCGAAGCTGCGCAGCACCTGAAACGAACCGAAGGTCACCGCCGTGGCCTGATGGGCGCGGATCAACGTCCAGAAATCTTCTTCGCCGTGCTCGAAGCATTTGAACGCCGCCTCGCCATCCTCACGCGAGCGCCATTGCAGGTAATTGAGTACTCGCCGGCCATCGTCGCTGACTTGCACACTCGCATTGATAAAGCCGGCATGGCGCTGGGCCAGACGCTCGCTCTGGGTAGACAAGGCCGCCACCAAGGCAAATTGTTGCTGGGGCTCGATCTGGAACTCGATCAACTGAGTGAAGCTGCGATTTTTCTCTGATACCTGCATGAACACTCCCCTTCCTTTGTAAGCAGAATCTTGCGACTCGATGCCGTGCAGGGTAAAACCTCTAGTTAAGTCAAGGTCAAGCGCGAATTCGGAGATTTTCATGCTCAACAAGGAACTCACCGTCGGCCAGTTGGCCGCCCGCAGTGGCGTGGCCGTCACGGCCTTGCACTTCTACGAGAGCAAGGGGCTGATCAAGAGCAACCGCAATGCCGGTAACCAACGGCGCTACCCCCGGGATGTGCTGCGGCGGGTGGTGGTGATCAAGATCGCCCAACGCCTGGGCATTCCGCTGGCGACGATTGGCCAAGCCCTGCAAACCCTGCCCGATGGCCGCACGCCCACGGCGCAGGATTGGCAACGCTTATCGGCGCTGTGGCGGGAAGACCTGGATGAGCGCATCAACAAGCTGACGTTGCTGCGGGACAAACTCAGCGGCTGTATCGGCTGCGGGTGTCTGTCGCTGGAGGCATGCCCGCTGCGTAATCAGGGCGACAAGCTCGGTGAATGCGGCCCAGGCGCCCAATTGCTGGAGCCTAGCCCTTAGCCGGGAGCGTGTAATCGCCCGCTCACACTCGCCAGTCCCGCATCTCGTCGGTTGCTCGCAGGCCACGGTCGGCGTGGCCTATAGTGAAAAAGTCGTACCTCCCTGCCTCCCCACCAAAGGAGAACGAAATGAGCGTTAAACCGATTCCCGAGGGTTTCCACAGCCTCACGCCCTACTTGGGCGTCGAACAAGCCGCCGAAGCCATTGAGTTTTACAAGAAGGCATTCAACGCCACCCAAGTCATGCGCCTGGATATGCCCGATGGCAGAGTGGGCCATGCTGAACTGCGCATAGGCGACTCGCCCATCATGCTTGGCTCGCCTTGCGATGAAAGTCCGTTCGGCAGCCCTCGCGACGGCCACACCAGCGTCGGCCTGCATTTATATGTGGCCGATGTCGACGCGCAGTACCAACAAGCCATCGCCGCGGGTGGTATTGCCGTCTCCGACCCCAAAGACCAGTTTTATGGCGACCGTACCGGCACGCTGAGAGACCCGTTCGGGCATGTCTGGTTTCTGGCCACCCACAAAGAAGACCTGACCGAAGCGCAGATCCGCCAACGCGCAATAGAGATGTTCCAGCAAGGCTGAGCCTGCAGGAGCGAGCGTGCTCGCTCCTGCATCACACTTCATGAACACCCCCTCCACGCTTTCCTCCTTGCCCCGAGCGCCGTGTGATTCCAGGATGCAGGCAATCATCACAAGGAGTCATTCCATGTTCGCCGGATTCCAAAAAGACCAGTGCCACGTCAACGGCGTCAGCATCAGTTACCGCAAAGGCGGTAGCGGTCCCGGCCTGCTCCTGCTGCACGGGCACCCGCAAACCCACGTCATCTGGCACAAAGTCGCCGAACAACTGGCCGCGCACTTCACCGTAGTGGCCGCCGACCTGCGCGGTTATGGTGACAGCAGCAAACCGCCGGCCAATGCGCTGCACACGAACTATTCGAAACGGGAAATGGCCCGGGACAGCGTCGAGCTGATGCGGGCCCTGGGCTTCGACGCCTTTTCGGTACTGGCCCACGACCGTGGCGCCCGCGTCGCCCATCGCCTGGCACTGGACCATCCCCGGAGCGTGCAGCGCATGGTGCTGCTGGATATCGCGCCGACCCTGTCGATGTACGCACAAACCGATGAAGCCTTTGCTCGTGCCTACTGGCACTGGTTCTTCCTGATCCGCCCGGCGCCGCTGCCCGAGGCGCTGATCGAGAGCAACCCCGAACTGTACCTGCGCAGTGTGATGGGCAGCCGTAGCGCCGGCCTCAAACCCTTCACCGATGCAGCCTTCGCCGAATACCTGCGCTGCCTGAGCCTGCCAGGCAGCGCCACCGGTATCTGCGAGGACTACCGCGCCTCTGCCGGTATCGACCTTGCGAACGACCAGGCCGACATCGACGCCGGCAACCAGCTGAACCTGCCGTTGCTGGTGCTGTGGGGCGCCGAAGGCACGGTCGGCCGCTGTTTCGAGCCACTCAAGGAATGGCAGCAAGTCGCCACCGATGTGCGCGGCAAGGCGCTGCCGGCCGGCCATTACCTTGCCGAGGAAGTGCCTGAATTGTTACTGGACGAAGTCCTGACCTTCCTTCGCTGAAGCCCTGATCCGCTTCCCCGCGCCGGCGCGCAAACGCCGGCGACGGGGTCTGCTTGCCTCAAAAAAGACCCGCGAGATAACAACAATGACAATCAGAAAACTGCTGGGAACCCTATATGTGCAGGTGCTCATCGCCATCGCGCTGGGCGTGCTGATCGGCCATGTACGGCCGCAGATCGGTATCGACCTCAAGCCGCTGGGCGACGGGTTTATCAAGCTGATCAAGATGATCATCGGCCCGATCATCTTCTGCACCGTGGTCAGTGGCATCACTAGCATGCACGACGTGAAGCAAGTGGGCCGGGTCGGTGGCAAGGCGTTGCTGTACTTCGAGCTCGTGTCCACCGTCGCCCTGTTGATCGGTATCCTGGCCGCGCACCTGTTGCACCCAGGCGAGGGCTTCAACATTGATGTCAAAACCCTCGACAGCTCGGCGATCGCAGGGTTTGTCGGCCAGGCCGAACATGGCGAAGGCATCACCGGCTTTCTGCTGCAGGTGATCCCCACGACGTTCTTCGACGCGTTCTCCAAAGGGGAAATCCTGCCCGTGCTGTTCGTTTCGGTGCTGTTCGGCATCGGCCTGGTGATGGTCGGCGAAAAGGCCCGGCCCCTGGTTGGCGTGATCAATCAGGCCAGCGAAGTGTTTTTCCGCATCGTGGGGATCATCAGCCGCGTCGCTCCTATCGGTGCCTTCGGCGCGATTGCCTTTACCATCGGCAAATACGGTGTGGGTTCGCTGCTGCCGCTGCTGAAGCTGGTGGGCACGTTCTATGTCACCGCGTTTTTCTTCGTGGCCGTGGTGCTGGGCAGCATCGCCCGCTATGCCGGGTTCAGCATTTTCAAACTGTTGGGCTATATCAAGTCGGAATTGCTGATCGTGCTGGGGACCAGCTCTTCGGAGTCGGCATTGCCGCAACTGATCCAAAAGCTCGAAAGCCTGGGCGCGTCCAAGGGCGTGGTGGGTATCGTGGTGCCGACCGGCTATACCTTCAACCTGGACGGTACCAACATCTATATGACCCTGGCCGTGCTGTTTCTGGCGCAGGCCACCAACATTCACCTGCCGCTGGAACAACAGTTGACCCTGCTCGCGGTCGCCATGCTGACGTCCAAGGGCGCAGGTGCGGTGGTGGGCGCAGGCTTTGTGGCACTGGCGGCAAGCCTGGCGGTGGTGCCGACCGTCCCCGTGGCGGCGATGGTGCTGATCCTCGGCGTCGACCGCTTCATGGCCGAATGCCGTTCGCTGACCAATATCATCGGCAACGCAGTCGCCGCCTTGGTGGTGGCGGCCTGGGAAGGTGAGCTGGATCGCGAGAAGATGGCGCCGATTGCCCTCAAGCAGGGTCGCCATGCGCGAGCTGTGGCACAGGCAAAAATCTCCGCTGAGTAAGCGGTGCTATTCTGGCGGCTCATGCCGCCAGGTCTGTTTCTGATGACTCATAAGAAAGATACCGTGCCCCTACCCGAAGACCTGCGGGTGTTCCTGACCGTGATCCGCAAGGCCGGCTTTGCCGCCGCCGCCGATGAGCTGGGGTTGTCGCCGGCGTATGTCAGCAAGCGCATCCAGATCCTCGAGACCACCCTCGCCACCCGCCTGCTGCACCGCACCAGCCGACGCATCGCGCTGACCGAGGACGGTGAGCGGGTGCAACGCTGGGCCGTGCGTATTCTCGAAGACTTCCAGAAACTGTCCGACGAGCTTTCGGACGCCCATGACAGCCCCAGAGGCCACCTGCACTTGTGCAGCAGTTTCGGCTTTGGTCGCAACCATGTGGCCCCCGCCCTGTCGTTGCTGGCCGAGCAATACCCTGACCTGGAGGTGCGCCTGGACGTGTTCGACCGCGTGGTGGATATCGTCAGCGAAGGCTTCGACCTGGAGATCCGTGTCGGCGATGACATTCCCGGCCAGCACATCGGCCGGCGGCTGGTCAGCAACCGCCGCATACTTTGCGCCGCACCCGCGTACTTGAAACGCCGAGGTACGCCGCAACACTTGAGTGAGCTGGAGCAACACGACTGCCTGGTCCTCAAGGAACGCGACAACCCGTTCGGTCTCTGGAACCTGGAGCGCGACGGCAGCCAGGAAAGCGTGCGCGTACGCGGGCCGCTGTCCTCCAACAACGGCGAAATCGTGATGCAGTGGGCATTGGATGGTCGCGGGGTGCTGCTGCGCTCGATGTGGGATGTGAAGCCGTTGCTGGAGCAAGGCAAGCTGGTGCAGGTGCTGCACGGCTACACCCAAAGCGCCAACGTGTGGGCGGTGTACCCGACACGGTTGGCGCACTCCGGAAAGCTAAGGGCATGCGTGGAGTTTTTACAGGAGCATTTCAAAGGGCTGTCTATTTAGCCCTACTCCAGCCCTGTAAACCCTTCCACCACTTGAACTGCGACCGGTCAGCTGAGCCAGGGGTTGGCCGCGAGGTGCCGACGTTCGAACGCCTGGATCTCATCACTGCGTTGCAACGTACTGCCGATTGCATCCAGCCCTAGTAGCAGCGCGTTCTTGCGCAGGGTGTCGATCTGGAACGGGATCACCTGGCCGTCCGCCAGGCCGATCTGTTGGGTCTGCAGGTTGATGCTGATCTGCGTCTGGTCGGGCTGGCTGACGGTTTGCCCGAGCTTGTGCAGTACCGCGTCCTCCAGGGTAATCAGCAACACCCCGTTGCGTTGGCAGTTGTCATAGAAAATCCCGGCAAAGCTGCTGCCGATGAGCGCACGAATGCCCATCTGCTTGAGGCCCCATACGGCGTGCTCACGGCTGGAGCCACAACCGAAGTTCGGCCCTACGACCATGAAACTCGCACCCTGCCAGGCCGGTTGGTTGAGCACAAACGCGGGGTTGGGTTCGCCGGACGCCAGAAAGCGCAAATCGAAAAACAGCCCACGGTCCAGGCCGCTGCGGTCAATGCCCTTGAGAAACTGCTTGGGCATGATCACATCCGTGTCGATATTGGCCGCCAGCATGGGCGCGGCCTTGCCGGTAACCAAGGTAAAGGGTTGCAGGCTCATAGGCGGTCTCCAAAGTCACGTATATCGGTAAGGCGGCCGGTGATCGCGGCGGCGACGACCATCGCCGGGCTCATCAGATGGGTGCGTGCACCGGCTCCCTGGCGGCCTTCGAAATTGCGGTTGGTGCTGGAGGCGCAGCGGTCGCCGGGGGCCAGCACATCGTCATTCATGGCCAGGCACATTGAGCAGCCCGACTGACGCCACTCGAAACCTGCCGCGATAAAGATCGCCGCCAGCCCTTCGGCCTCGGCCTGGTCGCGGACCTCGGTGGAACCGGGCACGATCATCGCCCGCACGTGCGCGGCCACCTGTTTGCCGCGCACCACGCTGGCAGCGTCGCGCAGGTCTTCAATACGGGCGTTGGTGCAGGAGCCGATAAACGCATGGCTGATCACGATATCGCTCAACGGCATACCGGCTTGCAGGCCCATGTAATTGAGGGCGCGGCGCATGTCCTGGCGCAGGATCGGGTCGTCGACGTCTTGCGGGTCGGGTACGCGCGCACCGATGGGCGCGGCCTGGTCGGGGCTGGTGCCCCAGGTGACCATGGGTTCCAGCGCGCCGGCATCCAAGTGCACTTCCTGATCGAACACCGCGTCGGCGTCCGAATGCAGTTGGCGCCAGCTCAGCAGGGCCTGCTCCCATAATTCGCCCTTCGGCGCGCGAGGCTTGTCTTTGAGATAGGCGAAGACTTTTTCATCCGGCGCCATGAACGCGCCACGCGCCCCCGCCTCCACTGCCATGTTGCAGATAGTCATGCGCGCTTCGACGCTCAATGCATCAATCGTGGAGCCGCGAAACTCGATGGCATAACCGGTGGCGCCGGATGCGCCGATCTGGCCGATCAGCGCCATGATCACGTCCTTGGAAGTCAGGCCGCTGGCTAACGCACCATCGACGGTGACGCGCAGGCTTTTCAGGCGTTTGTAAACCAGCGTCTGCGAGGCCAGCAGGTGCTCGATTTCCGAGGTGCCGATCCCGAAGCCGAACGCGCCCAGCGCGCCATAGGTGGTGGTGTGGCTGTCGCCGGCGGCAATCACCATGCCCGGCAGGATGAAGCCCTGCTCCGGCGCGATGACGTGTTCGATACCCTGGCGCTTGTCGAGGATATCCAGCAACTCGATGCCGAAGTCCCGGCAGTTTTGCGCCAGGTAAGAGACTTGCCGGGCGCCGCCCGCATCCGGCATCGCCGCGATGCGCTGGGGCGTGGTCGGGTTCACATGGTCGACCACTGCCAGTGCCGTGCCTGGGCGCCATACGTTGCGCCCGGCCTCGCGCAAGCCGCTGAACGCCTGGGGGCTGGTGTATTCGTTGATCACCTGGCGGTCGATATACAGCAGGACATGGCCCTGATCATCCAGGGCGCACACGGTATGGGCATCGATGTGTTTGTCGTAGAGGGTTCTGGCAGTCATTTTTCCTGGGGCTCACTCAACGGTGTGCGCCCATCCTACGCAGCGCCCTGGCGCCATCAATGGCAGCCGGGTGATAGCAGGGAACATGTTTCGTGTTCGATTCGGCCTTGAAATACACAAGCGATTTGAACCAGAAACATTTTCTTTCATTTTCCGCTTAGGGATTTCCCACTCTCATTCGTCTTAACTTAGATACAGCCCGTCGCGTCAGCAAAAGCTACGACCGGCCTTTTCCGGGCCTCCATCGCCCGCTCCGATCAAGACCCGCATTCACATGTCGAAGAAGTCGCGCTCAAAACTCTGGTTTCTCGTCCACAGCTGGCTGGCATTGCCCATCTGGTTCTTTGTACTGATCGTCTGCGTCACCGGCACCCTGGCAGTGGTCAGCCAGGAAATCGTCTGGCTGGCCAACCCGGATATCCGTGCGAGCAAACCGTCAGAGGATGCACCACTGCTGAGCTTCGACCAGGTGATCGCCGCGATCAAACAGGCCGCCCCCCAAGTCATCGTGCAATCGATCATCCGCCCGGATGAATCGCACTTCGCCCTGAGCGTCAATCTCACCTACCCCGATGGGCGCTCGGTAGAGGCCTACGTCAACCCGTACTCCGGGGTGATCCAGGGCATCAGCCCGGCGTTCGACTTCAAGCAGTTCACCCGTGCCCTGCACGGCTGGTGGCTGGTGCCGTTCACCAACGGTTACAGCTGGGGCTGGTACCTGGTATCGCTGCTCGGCCTGCCGTTACTGGCCTCGCTGATCACCGGGCTGGTGGTGTACAAGCGTTTCTGGAAGGGCTTTTTCAGGCCGACCCTGCGCATCCGCCACGGCGCCCGGATCTTCTGGGGCGATTTCCACCGCCTGAGCGGGATCTGGTCGATCTGGTTCATCGCGGTCATTTCCATCACCGGCACCTGGTTCCTGATCCAGGCGATCCTGGGCGACAACCAGATTTCCATCTCCAGCGAACCCATCGTGCCGGTGATCGCCCGGGAGAAAGTGCCGCTGTCGGCCCCCGGCGTGCCGGCACCGAGGATCGCCCTGGACGACGCGATCAAGATTGCCGGCGAACGCATCCCGGGACTGGACGCCACCTTCGTGTTCCTGCCGGGCAACGCCTACAGCCATCTGCAGATCGGCGGGCGCGGCTGGTACCCGTTGATGTTCCAGACCGCGCAACTGAACCCGTACAACGGTGAAATCGGCGTCTCGCACCTGCTGTCCGACCGTACCCCGCTGGAGTTCGTCACCGAGTCCATGCGCCCGCTGCACACCGGCGACTTCGGCGGCCTGTGGATCAAACTGATCTGGGCGTTCTTCGGCCTGGTGCTGAGCATGATGGTCTTGAGCGGCCTGCTGATCTGGACCAAACGCACCGCCCTGGCCACGCTCCATGCACTCAAGCGCGAAGCCAAGGCCCCACGGCAATCGGCGCCTATCCCGGTGCTGCAAGCTGAAACCACGGAGGGTCACTGATGAGCAAAGTCGTCGCGGCTGCCCCTTCGCCACTGCGGGCCTTCTGGCTGAAGTGGCGCTTCTATCTCAATGTGCTGCTGATCCTGATACCGCTGGGGTTCATGCCTCGCTATTTTTCCGAGGCGGCCCTGTTTCGTGGAGACGCCGGTATCGGCGAGCGAGTGGCCGGGGAAGTGCAGGTCGGCCCCTGGAGCCTGACCCTCGCCGAATTTCGCAACGAAGGCCCACGCCCGGACCCGGCCGGCCCGATGAAATTCTTCAACGCAGCCCTGTGCGCCACGTGCACCGAACAGGTCAAGGCCACCTACTTGCGCATCGGCAAACCGCGCAGCCTCCGGGCCGCCGGGGTGATCTTCTTCGGTACGCCGTACCGCATGGGCGCGCTGTTGCCGGTGCCGGAACGCACGCCCGTCGATGCCGAGCTGTGGGTCACCATGGAAGGCTGGGACGGCAGCATGCACCAGGGTTCCATCCCGCTGAGCCAGGCCTCGCCTGCCACCATTGCCTGGCTGAACAAGCAAGGAGTCAAACCATGATGTTGAGGCGCTTATCCCGCGCAGTGCTATTGCTTTGCGCCGGTTTCAGTAGTGTGGCGCTGGCCCACAACCCGATGTGCGAATGCAAGGAAATCCCCGGCGAGCAGATCCAGTGCACGGGTGGTTTTTCCGACGGCAGCGGCGCGCCGGGCGTAACCCTGGATGTGATCGGCTACGACGAAACCATCCTGCTGCCCGGCAAGCTCGGCCAGGACTCGACCCTGACCTTCAAGAAGCCTTCCGCCGAATTCTACGTGCTGTTTGACGCCGGCCCCGGCCATGTCGTCGAAATCGACCAAGCGGACATCCAGCCACAATGAGTACCACACAGGTTGTACGCCCCGCCGGGGCCGGCCACGAAACCCTCTACGTGTTGCTGCTGTGCCTGATCATCCTGGCAGTGGCCGGCAGCGTGGTGTCCCTGCATGGCCAGACCCAGGAGGTAGCCGCGGTGCCCAGCCATCAGTTGGATGCCCGTCGTGACCTGAGCCCCGCCGAACAAGGCATCTACGCCGACCTGCGGGTCACCCTTGATGAAATCCAGCTGCTGCAACAAGAGCAGAACGCCCTGCCGACGCCCGAACAACTGGCCGAAGAAGGTTTTGTGCCGTTTGCCCAGGATGCCAGCTCGGTCAGCCGGGGCGGCCATCGCTGGCAATTGCTTGAGCCGGCCGCCTACCTGGGCTTGAGCCAGGTGCCCGGCACCAGCGGCTCATTGCTGATGCGTGTGCACGGTTCCGAACCGGATGTGTGGATCAACCGCCGAGCCGATCTCGCCGCCCCTTCCGACCTCACCGACCCGGCCCTGATTGCCGCCGGTTGGCAGCAGGTGGTCACGCAATTCGATGCCGGCGTGACCCGCCAGCACCGTCACTGAACGAGAAGACCGATTACCCATGCCTATTTCATCGCCCCTGTTACGCCTGTTGCTGGTTGGCCTCTGCAGCCTGGTGCTCGCCCCGCTCGCCAACGCCGAAGCGGCTAAACGCCTGCGCATCGGGATCACCCTGCACCCTTATTACAGCTACGTGACCAACATCGTCGGCGACAAGGCCGACGTGGTGCCATTGATCCCCGCCGGCTTCAACCCCCACGCGTACGAGCCACGCGCCGAAGACATCAAGCGCATCGGCACCCTGGACGTGATCGTGCTCAACGGCGTCGGCCATGACGATTTTGCCGACCGCATGATCGCCACCAGCGAGCGCCCGGACATCCCGGTGATCGAGGCCAACGCCAACGTGCCGTTGCTGGCCGCCACCGGTAACGCGGCCCGTGGCGCCGGCAAGGTGGTCAACCCGCACACCTTCTTGTCCATCAGCGCCTCGATTGCCCAGGTCAACAACATCGCCCGCGAACTGGGCAAACTCGACCCGGACAACGCCAAGACCTACACCCAGAACGCCCGTGCCTACGGCAAACGCCTGCGCCAGATGCGCGCCGACGCCCTGGCCAAACTGACCCGCGCGCCCAACCCGGACCTGCGCGTGGCAACGGTGCACGCGGCCTATGACTACCTGTTGCGCGAATTCGGCCTGGAGGTCACCGCCGTGGTCGAACCGGCCCACGGCATCGAGCCCAGTCCCAGCCAGTTGAAAAAAACCATCGACGAACTGCGCGCCCTGGACGTGAAAGTGATCTTCTCGGAAATGGATTTCCCGTCCACCTACGTCGAGACCATCCAGCGCGAGTCTGGGGTCAAGCTGTACCCGCTGTCGCATATCTCCTATGGCGACTACACGCCTGAAAAGTACGAAGTGGAAATGACCCGCAACCTCGATACCGTGGTGCGCGCCATTCAGGAGTCAGGCGCATGACGGCAGCGCAACCTCTGAAAGTGGCCAGCATCGGCCCGACCCTCGACTTCGACAAGGTGTCGTTGACCCTGGGCCGCACGACGATACTTGACGGCGTGAGCTTCCAAGTCCAGCCCGGCAGCATTCATGCGCTGGTCGGCCCCAACGGCGGGGGCAAAAGTTCGTTGATCAAGACCCTGCTGGGGCAAACCCCGCACCAGGGCCAATTGCGCCTGCACTGGCCGAACACGCCCGGCACCATCGGCTATGTGCCCCAGGCCCTGGAGTTCGACCGAGGCTTGCCGATGACCGTCGATGATTTCATGGCTGCCATGTGCCAGCCGCGCCCGGCATTTCTCGGCCTGTCCAGGCATTACGCCGGCGCGATAGGCGAAGCGCTGGAGCGGGTGGGCATGCAGGACAAACGCAAACGACGCATGGGCGCACTCTCCGGCGGTGAGCGCCAACGGGTACTGCTGGCCCAGGGGCTGATCCCGGCACCGCAATTGCTGGTGCTGGATGAGCCGATGTCAGCCCTTGATGAAGCCGGTATCCAGGTGTTCGAACGCCTGCTCAACGACTGGCGCCTGAGCGGCCTCACCGTGTTATGGATCGAACATGACCTGCAAGCCGTGAGCCGCCTGGCCGACCGCGTCACCGGCCTCAACCGTCGGGTGCTGTTTGATGCCACGCCCAAGGAGGCGCTGACCCCGGAGCGCCTGTTGAGCCTGTTCTCCACCCACCCGCGGAGCCCGGTGCAATGAGTTATGAAGCCTTTCGCTTGATGGTCCAGGGCTGGGCCTCTTCCGGCTATCTGCCGGAGGCACTGGCCTACGGTTTTGTGGTCAACGCGCTGCTCGCCGGTTTGCTCATTGGCCCGGTGCTGGGCGGCCTGGGCACGCTGGTGGTGGTCAAACGCTTTGCGTTTTTCTCCGAAGCCGTCGGCCACGCCGCGCTGACCGGCGTGGCAGTGGGCATCCTGCTGGGTGAGCCCTACACCGGCCCTTATGGCGCGCTGTTCGGCTACTGCCTGCTGTTCGGCATCCTGCTCAACTACCTGCGCAACCGCACGGGCCTCGCCCCGGATACCTTGATCGGGGTGTTTCTCTCGGTGTCGCTGGCGTTGGGTGCGAGCCTGCTGCTGATCCTGGCGGGCAAGATCAACGTGCACATTCTGGAGAACGTACTGTTCGGCTCAGTACTGACCGTCAATGGCAATGATCTGCTGGTGCTGGCAGTCGTCGGCGCACTGGTCATGGCCCTGGCCTTGCCGTTGTACAACCGCATCATGCTGGCCAGCTTCAACCCGCAGCTGGCGGCGGTACGCGGGGTGGCGGTGAAGACCCTGGATTATCTGTTCGTGATCCTGGTCACGCTGATCACCGTAGCGGCGGTCAAGGTCATCGGCGCGATCCTGGTGGGCGCGCTGTTGGTGATTCCGGCCGCAGCGGCGCGCCTGCTGAGCCAGTCGCTCAAAGGGTTCTTCTGGGTCTCGGTGGCGATCGCCACGGTGAGCACCCTGTGCGGCATCCTGTTGCCGATCATCTTCGACCTGCCCATCCCGTCCGGTGCCGCGATCATTCTGACGGCCGGCATCGCTTTTGCCTTTGCCGCCATCGCGCGCGGCACCGTGCCCAGCCTCAAAGGGAATCTTGGATAATGCACCCTGCCTTTCGCCCGCTGACCCTGGCCATTGCTTGTTTGCTGAGCACCTCGGCAACGGCCGCCGTCGACGGTTTCGACGCCAGTCACTTCAAGGTCAACCAGGGCCTCGGCCATGCCGCCCTGACCCAACCCCACACGCCGGTCAAGGTCCTGGCCTCACTGCCGATCACCTACGGTTTGGCCGAGGTGCTGCTCAAAGGTACCGACGTGAAACTCGAGCGAGCCGCCCCGGCCAACCTGCCGGGCTCGCGACAAGTGGCGTATTTCACCGGTCGCGGCGCGCAGGCTTTGAATGCCCTGGCACAGGACGCCGACGCGGCTATCGGCTTGCGCTCACTGTGGGCGGATGATCCGCTCTACCCCGTGGCGCGACGCAGCAATATCCGTATCGTCGAAGTGGACGCTGCACGCCCGGTGGACGGCGGTTTGCCAGGCATTGCCCTACAGCCAGGTGCTACCGATGGCCTGAACAGCCAGCCGTGGCAATCGAGCAACAATATGGGACGCATGGCCGACGTGATGTCTGCCGACCTGAGCCGCCTGGCACCGGCCGCCAAGCCGACAATCGACGCCAACCTCGCCGCCCTCAAGCAGCGCCTGCTCAGGCTCACCGCCGACAGCGAGGCCAGATTGGCCAAGGCGGATAACTTGAGCGTGGCCAGCTTGAGTGATCATTTCGGCTACCTGGTCAGCAGCCTGAACCTGGAAGTGCTCAACACCGATGCACGGCCTGATGCAGAGTGGACACCCGAGGCATTGCAGCAACTCACTGCCGACTTGAAGGGCAATGATGTGGCGGTGGTACTGCATCACCGTCAGCCGAGCGAAGCCGTACAAACAGCCGTGACGGCAGGGGGTGCGCAATTGCTGGTATTGAAGGTCGACGGGGCGGACCCGGTGGCTGAGCTGGAAGGCAATGTGGATCAGGTGATCAAGGCACTTGCACCCTAGCAATGTAGTGAGCGGGCTTGCACCCGCGCTGGGTGGCGCAGCCGCCCCAAATCCAGTCACCGCGGTCTTCCTGAAATACCACGGCGTCCTTGTTGGGACGGCTGCGCCACCCAGCGCGGGGCAAGCCCGCTCACTACCGTTAAACCACATCCACGCTCACATGGATCGCATCGTGCCGCCAGAACTCCAGGTCGCAGTCGATCAACCGCTGATGCTGGTCATAATTGACCCGGGCAATCCGCAGGCCCGGGCTACCGACCGACACGCGCAACGCGGCGGCGGCTTCCACCGGCAAGGAGGTCGGTACGATCTCGAAACGCACGCGGCCGTAATGCAGGTCATATTTGCGTGCGTACAGCTCGGTCATTGACTGGTTCAGGTCGCACGCCAGGATCCCCGGGAAGTATTGCGGGTTCAGGTAGTGCTCCACATACAACACCAGACGCCCATCAATGCGCCGGCCCCGGCAAATCTGAATCACGCTGGACAGCGCCGGCAACTGCAACCACGCACACACGGCCGCAGAGGCCGGTTGCAGGCGCGCAGAAATCACTTCGGTCGACGCCACCCGCCCCTGGTCGCTGACCATCGCGTGAAAGTGGCTGCGCTGCATCAGGTTGTAGGCCAGCCGCGGCGGCGAGACAAACCAGCCACGGCGCTCCTCACGATAGATCTGGCCCTGGGCTTCCAGTTGTAACAAGGCTTCCCGCACGGTAATGCGGGTGGTACCAAACAACTCGCTGAGCTTGCGCTCGGCGGGCAATTTACTCGCAGGCGCCAACAAGCCATGGTCGATCTGCTCTTGCAGCGCCAGGCCGATGGATGTCACCGCCTTGATTGCCTCATCACGCATCAACGTTACCTATCTGGACTAGACCAGCACCGTTCAGGTGCATAAACCGCGCTGTATTCGGGCTTCCACTGCTGCTTGCCAGCGTAGGCACTACAGATGACCGGCAGATGACAACCGGTGCCGCCACCCTGCTCCACACCCTGCAATACATCGGCCAAGTCCAGGGCCTGCGGGCACTTGAGCATGGTCTACGCTGAGTCTGAAGTGAGCGACATCGAGGATGTAAAAACGACATCGACATGAAACTGTCATCCAGTACGCCTAGATTGGCTCAGGTATTGCTGACCTAGACCAACACCACCGCAAACGTCGATAAAAACGCAGCGTTGAAAACGCCCAAAGGAGCTTCGGATGAAACAGCTTTTCCTGGCATCACTGTTAGGCTCGACCATTGCCATGTGCACCGCCGCCATGGCCGCTGATACCGATTTGAAAACCTTGGAAGCCGCCGCGAAAGCGGAAGGCGCCGTCAACAGCGTCGGCATGCCCGATGACTGGGCCAACTGGAAAGGCACCTGGGATGACCTGGCCAAGACCTACGGCCTCAAGCACATCGATACCGACATGAGCTCGGCCCAGGAAATCGCCAAGTTCGCCGCCGAAAAAGACAACGCCAGCGCCGATATCGGTGACGTCGGCGCCGCCTTCGGCCCGATCGCGGTCAAACAAGGTGTGACCCAACCCTACAAACCGAGCACCTGGGAACAGGTCCCGGATTGGGCCAAAGACAAAGACGGCAACTGGGCCCTGGCCTACACCGGCACCATCGCCTTCATCGTCAATAAAAAGCTGCTGCACGGTTCCGAAGCCCCTAAAAGCTGGGCTGACCTGAAGACCGGTAAATACAAGGTTTCCATTGGTGACGTCAGCACCGCCGCCCAGGCCGCCAACGGCGTACTGGCTGCCGCCCTGGCCAACGGTGGCGACGAGAAAAACATCCAGCCGGCGCTGCTGATGTTTGCGGAAATCGCCAAGCAAGGCCGCCTGTCGCTGGCCAACCCGACCATCGCCACCATGGAAAAAGGCGAAGTGGAAGTGGGTGTGGTCTGGGACTTCAACGGCCTGAGCTACAAGGCCAAGATGGCCAACCCGGATGATTACGTGGTGCTGATCCCATCGGATGGTTCGGTGATTTCCGGCTACACCACCATCATCAACAAATACGCCAAGCACCCGAACGCCGCCAAACTGACGCGCGAATACATCTTCAGCGATGCCGGCCAGACCAACCTGGCACGCGGCAACGCACGTCCGATCCGTGCCGAGCACCTGACCCTGCCTGCCGAGGTTCAGGCCAAGTTGCTGCCGAACGAGCAGTACAAAAAAGTCACGCCGATCAAAGATGCCGAAGCCTGGGAGAAAACCTCCAAGGCACTGCCGCAGAAGTGGCAGGAAGAAGTCATCATCAATATGCAGTAAGGCTTCAACCCACATTGGATGGAGATCCAATGTGGGTGCGAGCTTGTGTGGGAGGGGGCTTGCTCCCGATAGCGGTGTGTCATTCAACACATACATTGGCTGATCCTGCGCTATCGGGAGCCGGCCCCCTCTCACAAAAATCGAGTCAAGCCCAACTGTTGCGGAGCCTCTCCCCCTATGAAGCACAACGTCATCCTTGTGGTGCTCGACGGCCTGAACTACGAGGTTGCCCGACATGCCATGGGGCATCTGCAGGCCTATATCGGCGCAGGACGCGCAGCGCTTTACAAACTGGAATGTGAATTACCGTCGCTCTCGCGGCCGCTGTATGAGTGCATCCTCACCGGTGTTCCTCCGATCGACAGCGGCATCGTGCACAACAACGTTTCACGCCTGTCCAATCAACGCAGCATTTTCCATTACGCCACCGACGCCGGGCTGACCACTGCGGCGGCGGCTTACCATTGGGTCAGCGAGTTGTATAACCGCACGCCCTTCATTGCCTCCCGTGATCGCCACACCGACGACAAGGCGCTGGCAATCCAGCACGGGCATTTCTACTGGAATGACCACTACCCCGATTCCCACCTGTTTGCCGACGCAGAAAGCCTGCGCTGCAAGCACACGCCGGACTTCCTGCTGGTGCACCCGATGAACATAGATGACGCCGGCCACAAGCATGGCCTCGACAGCGCGCCGTACCGCAACAGCGCACGCTCGGCCGACATCATCCTCGCCGACTACCTGCAGGGCTGGCTCGACGCCGACTGCCAGGTGCTGGTGACCGCCGACCATGGCATGAACAACGATCGCTCCCACAATGGCCTGCTGCCGGAAGAACGGGAAGTGCCGCTGTTCGTACTGGGCTCGGCCTTCAACTTGAGTGCCACGGCAAGCCCCAAGCAAACCGAACTGTGCGGCACCGTCTGCGAACTGCTCGGTGTGCCCCACGACAAACCTGTCTGCCGGGAGCTGTTGAAGTGAACGCCTTAACCCGTGGCAAATGGCTGGCGATCCTGTGCCTAGTGCCGTTTGCGCTGTTCTTCATCGTGTTTGAAATCGCCCCGCTGGTGTGGGTCATGATCAATAGCCTGCAATCGGAGGAGTTCGGCTGGGGCCTGGCCAACTTCACCAAGATCTTCAGTTCGAAGTTCTACCTGCAGGCCATTCAGTACAGCCTGGAGATCAGCTTCTACTCCAGCGTGTTCGGCATCATCATTTCGGTGCTCGGCAGCTATTCATTGCGCCGCGTGGACTCGCCCCTGCGCAACTTCGTGACGGCGTTCGCCAACATGACCAGCAACTTTGCCGGCGTGCCACTGGCGTTCGCATTCATCATCCTGCTGGGCTTCAACGGCAGCATCACGATCATGCTCAAGCAGGCCGGGATCATTCAGGACTTCAACCTGTATTCCAAGACCGGCCTGATCATTCTCTACACCTACTTCCAGATTCCACTGGGCGTGCTGCTGCTCTACCCGGCCTTCGATGCATTGCGTGAAGACTGGCGCGAATCGGCTTCACTGCTCGGCGCCAGCGGTTGGCAGTTCTGGCGGCATATCGGCCTGCCGGTGCTCACCCCGGCGCTGCTCGGCACCTTCGTGATCCTGCTGGCCAATGCTCTCGGCGCCTACGCCACGGTGTACGCACTGACCACCGGCAACTTCAACGTGCTGCCGATTCGTATCGCGGCGATGGTCTCCGGCGACATCTCCCTGGACCCGAACATGGCCAGCGCCCTGGCCGTGGTACTGGTGGCGCTGATGACGGTCGTCACCGTGGTCCATCAACTGCTGCTCAAGAGGAGCTACCATGTCTCGCGCTGAAGCCGGCCCGGCCTCCCTCTACCATCGGGTCGTGGTGTACCTGCTGTTTGCGATCCTGGTGTTGCCTTTGGTAGGCACCTTTGTCTACTCCATCGCCAGCAGTTGGTCGGCGACGGTCCTGCCCGCCGGGTTTACCGTGAAATGGTACGTGCAGCTGTGGAGCGACCCGCGCTTCCTGGCGGCCTTCGGCCAGTCGTTGGTGGTGTGCGTGGGCGCGCTGATCCTGTCGGTGGTGCTGATCCTGCCGCTGCTGTTCGTGGTGCATTACCACTTCCCCAAGCTCGACGCCTTGATGAATATCCTGATCCTGCTGCCCTTCGCGGTACCGCCGGTGGTGTCGTCGGTAGGTCTGCTGCAACTCTACGGCTCGGGGCCGCTGGCGATGGTGGGCACGCCGTGGATTCTGATCGGTTGCTACTTCACCGTGGCGCTGCCGTTCATGTATCGGGCAATCACCAACAACCTGCAGGCCATCAACCTGCGCGACCTGATGGACGCGTCCCAACTGCTCGGCGCCAGCACCTTGCAGGCGGCGATCCTGGTGGTGCTGCCGAACCTGCGCAAGGGTCTGATGGTCGCGCTGCTGCTGTCGTTCTCGTTCCTGTTCGGTGAGTTCGTGTTCGCCAACATCCTGGTGGGCACCCGCTACGAGACCCTGCAGGTGTACCTGAACAACATGCGCAACAGCAGCGGCCACTTCACCAGCGCCGTCGTCATTTCCTATTTCTTCTTTGTGCTGGTGCTGACCTGGGCCGCCAATATCTTGAACAAGGACAAAAGCCAATGAGCTTCGTCAGCGTCCAACATCTGCAAAAAGGCTACGCGGGCACCCCGGTGTTCAGCGACATCAACTGCGAGATCGCCAAGGGCGAGTTCGTCACCCTGCTCGGCCCGTCCGGTTGCGGCAAGTCGACCTTGCTGCGCTGCATCGCCGGGCTGACCTCGGTCGACAGTGGGAAAATCCTGCTGGACGGGCAGGACATCGTTCCGCTGAGCCCGCAGAAACGCAATATCGGCATGGTGTTTCAAAGCTATGCGCTGTTCCCCAACATGACCGTGGAGCAAAACGTCGCCTTCGGCTTGCGCATGCAAAAGGTCAACGCCGATGACAGCCACAAGCGCGTGCAGGAAGTGCTGCAACTGGTGGAGCTCAAGGAGCTTGCCGGCCGCTACCCGCACCAGATGTCCGGCGGGCAATGCCAGCGCGTGGCTCTGGCGCGTTCCCTGGTGACCCGCCCGCGCCTGTTGCTGCTGGATGAGCCGCTGTCGGCACTGGATGCGCGGATTCGCAAGCACCTGCGCGAGCAGATCCGCCAGATCCAGCGTGAACTGGGCCTGACCACGATCTTCGTGACCCATGACCAGGAAGAAGCGCTGACCATGTCCGACCGCATCTTCCTGATGAACCAGGGCAAGATCGTGCAAAGCGGCGACGCCGAAACCCTCTACACCGCACCGGTGGACGTATTCGCCGCCGGTTTTATCGGCAACTACAACCTGCTCGACGCCGACAAGGCCAGCCAATTGCTGCAACGTCCGATCAGCGGGCGCATCGCGATTCGCCCCGAAGCCATCGAACTGAGCCGCAGCGGCGAGCTGGACGCAATGGTGCGCAGCCACAGCCTGTTGGGTAACGTGATTCGCTACCGCATTGAATCGCGCGGCGTGGAGCTGGTGGTGGACGTACTCAACCGCTCGGCCGACGACCTGCACCCGGATGGGCAGCGCCTGGCACTTTCCATCGACCCCAGTGCATTGTGTGAAGTAGCCTGATGCAACGATTGACTTGAGAGAGCGTAACGGATGGCATTGGTAATTTTTGATCTGGACGACACCTTGATCCACGGTGACTGCGCCACCCTGTGGAGCGAACAGATGGGCCGGCTGGGCTGGGTAGACCCTGAGTCATTCATGCGCAAGAACAACGAACTGATGGACGCCTACAGCCAAGGCAAGCTGCGCATGGAAGACTTCATGGATTTCAGCCTGGAGCCGATGATCGGCCGCACGCCGGAAGAAATCGAGCATCTGGTGGAGCCGTGGGTTGAAGATGTGATCGAACCGCTGATCTACAGCGATGCCACTCAGACCATCGCCCGCCACCGTGCAAAGGGCGACCGGATCCTGGTGATTTCCGCGTCGGGCACCCACCTGGTGAAGCCGATTGCGGCACGCATCGGTATCGACGAAGTGCTGGGTATCGATCTGGACATCCAGCATGGCGTGTACAGCGGCCAGACCGTGGGGGTACTGACGTATCGCGAAGGCAAGATCACCCGTTTGCTGGAATGGCTGGAACAGGAAGGTGAGAAACTGGAGGGCGCGTACTTCTACTCGGATTCGCGCAATGACCTGCCGCTGTTGAGCAAAGTCGAGTTCCCACAGGTGGTGAACCCAGACCCGGTGCTGCGGGCCCATGCCGAACAGGCCGGCTGGCCGATCCATCATTGGGTCTGACACTGCCTCTGGAATTGTAATCCCAGTCAACATGTGGGAGGGGGCTTGCTCCCGATGGCGGGCATCAGATGAAACATTCTTCACTGAGACACCGCCATCGGGAGCAAGCCCCCTCCCACATGGCGCGTCGCACTCCAAATCCAACCCGGTTTTAGTCAAACCCGAGATAAAGGCTCAAAACTGTCGCGATTCAGACTCACAGAGGCGAACTTGACCTACGTTACAGGTAGGACTGGAATCCTCTAACCAATCCGTATGATCTCCAACGCCTTGCAATGCTTTCAGAGTGCCTCCATAGTGACTCCGGACTGAGCCCGTAGCAGTAGCGCCGGGCTTTTTGCATTATGCGACCGGACCATATGGAACCGGCTCCCTCAAAGACGGCCTAATATGCGTTATCAATTGCCCCCGCGTCGAATCAGCATGAAGCATTTGTTCCCCAGCACCGCCCTCGCTTTTTTCATTGGTCTCGGCTTCGCGTCGATGTCGACCAATACGTTCGCAGCCAACAGCTGGGACAACCTTCAGCCTGATCGCGATGAGGTGATTGCCAGCCTTAACGTCGTCGAGTTGCTCAAGCGCCATCACTACAGCAAGCCGCCCTTGGACGATGCTCGCTCGGTGATCATCTACGACAGCTACCTCAAGCTGCTAGACCCCTCGCGCAGCTACTTCCTGGCCAGCGATATCGCTGAGTTCGACAAGTGGAAGACGCAGTTCGACGACTTCCTCAAGAGCGGCGACCTGCAGCCCGGCTTTACCATCTACAAGCGCTACCTGGACCGCGTCAAAGCGCGTCTGGACTTCGCGTTGGCAGAGTTGAACAAGGGCGTCGACAAGCTCGACTTCACCCAGAAGGAAACCCTTCTGGTGGATCGCAAGGACGCGCCCTGGCTGACCAGCACCGCCGCCCTCGACGACCTGTGGCGCAAACGCGTCAAGGACGAAGTGCTGCGCTTGAAGATCGCCGGCAAAGAGCCCAAGGCCATTCAAGAACTGTTGACCAAGCGCTACAAGAATCAGCTGGCACGTCTGGATCAGACCCGCGCCGAAGATATCTTCCAGGCCTACATCAACACCTTTGCGATGTCCTACGACCCGCACACCAATTATCTGTCGCCGGATAACGCAGAAAACTTTGATATCAACATGAGTCTGTCGCTGGAAGGCATCGGTGCCGTCCTGCAAAGCGACAATGACCAGGTCAAGATCGTGCGTCTGGTGCCGGCGGGTCCGGCAGACAAGACCAAGCAAGTCGCTCCGGCCGACAAGATTATCGGCGTGGCCCAGGCCGACAAAGAGATGGTCGATGTGGTCGGCTGGCGCCTGGACGAAGTGGTGAAGCTGATCCGTGGGCCGAAAGGCAGCGTGGTGCGTCTGGAAGTGATTCCGCACACCAATGCACCGAACGACCAGACCAGCAAGATCGTGTCGATCACCCGCGAGGCGGTGAAGCTCGAAGACCAGGCGGTGCAGAAGAAAATCCTCAAGCTCAAGCAGGATGGCAAGGATTACAAGCTGGGTGTGATTGAAATCCCGGCCTTCTACCTCGACTTCAAAGCCTTCCGAGCCGGCGACCCGGACTACAAGAGCACCACCCGCGACGTTAAGAAAATCCTCACAGAACTGCAGAAAGAGAAAGTCGACGGCGTGGTCATCGACCTGCGCAACAACGGCGGCGGCTCTCTGCAGGAAGCGACCGAGCTGACCAGCCTGTTCATCGACAAAGGCCCGACCGTGTTGGTACGTAACGCCGATGGCCGTGTCGACGTGCTGGAAGACGAGAACCCGGGGGCCTTCTACAAAGGGCCGATGGCGTTGCTGGTCAACCGTCTTTCGGCCTCGGCTTCGGAGATTTTCGCCGGTGCCATGCAGGACTATCACCGTGCGCTGATCATCGGCGGCCAGACCTTCGGTAAGGGCACCGTGCAGACCATTCAGCCGCTGAACCATGGCGAGCTCAAGCTGACGCTGGCCAAGTTCTACCGGGTTTCCGGGCAGAGCACCCAGCATCAGGGCGTGCTGCCGGATATCGACTTCCCGTCGATCATCGACACCAAGGAAATCGGCGAGAGCGCCCTGCCCGAAGCCATGCCGTGGGACACCATCCGCCCGGCCATCAAGCCGGCGCAGGACCCGTTCAAACCATATCTGCCGCAGTTGAAGGCCGACCATGATGCTCGCTCCGCCAAGGATGCCGAGTTCGTGTTCATCCGCGACAAACTGGCCCTGGCCAAGAAGCTGATGGAAGAAAAAACCGTCAGCCTCAATGAAGCGGACCGCCGTGCGCAGCACACCGACATCGAAAATCAGCAACTTGTGCTGGAAAACATCCGCCGCAAGGCCAAGGGCGAAGACCCGCTCAAGGAACTGAAGAAAGAAGATGAAGATGCGCTGCCGGCCGAGGCGGAAAAAACCAAGCCGGAAGACGACGCTTACCTGGCCGAGACCGGCCGGGTCCTGCTGGACTACCTCAAGCTCAGCAAACAGGTGGCCAAACAGTAAATGATGGCGATTTAATATTGAACACTCTACGGAGTGTCATCATATAGACATCATTCTGTCGTGAAATGAAGGACCGCAGGCTCCATGCCTGCGGTCCTTTTTTTTCGATCGAGATCGCCATGACCATGACCGAACAGCTGAATGCATTGGGCTCTATTCTCGCTCATGGCAGTTTGCACAGCCTGTTCCAACCGATCATCTGCCTGTCCGAGCGACGCATCCTCGGCTATGAAGCCCTCAGCCGCGGCCCCTCCAACAGCCCGCTGCACTCCCCCGTCGCCCTGTTCTCGGTGGCCAGCCAAACGGGGCGACTCAGTGAGCTGGAAATGGCCTGCCGCGAAAGTGCATGTCGACGCTTCAGCGAGCAGAAGCTGCCGGGCAAGCTGTTCCTGAATATCTCGCCGGAATCCCTGATGGAGACTGCGCACCAGCCAGGCCGTACCCTGCAACTGCTGCGCGATTTCGGCATTCCACCCAGCCAGGTGGTCATCGAGCTGACCGAACAGACCCCCACCGACGATTTCGCACTCCTGCAAACCGCCCTGCACCATTACCGCGACATGGGCTTCGCCATTGCCCTGGATGACTTGGGCGCCGGGTATTCCAGCCTGCGCCTGTGGTCGGAACTGCGCCCGGACTACGTGAAGATCGACCGACACTTTATCGACGGTATTCACCAGGACGCGCTCAAGCGCGAATTCGTCGGCTCTATCCTGCAAATCGCCAGGGCGTCCCATGCCCAGGTCATTGCCGAGGGCATCGAACTGCCTGGAGAACTCGCGGTATTGACGGAGATGGGCGTCGACCTGGTCCAGGGCTATCTGCTCTGCCGGCCCCAGGAACATCCGCCGCAAGAAGCGCACTTGATGCTGCCCAAGCAAGACAGTGCCAGCACCGCCCTCAGCGAAGAAGGCAGCGACCTCAGCGCCCTGCTCAACGAACAACCAGCGGTGGACCAAGACACCGCCACCGCCCAGGTGCTGGAGTCGTTTCGCCGCCAGGCCAACCTGAACTCGCTGGCCGTACTGGACCGGCGTGGCCACCCGGTCGGCATTGTGCATCGACACTCGTTGTCCGATGCGCTGCTCAAGCCTTTCGCCACCGATCTGTTCGCGCGCAAGCCCATCAGCCGCTTGATGAGCGATGACTTTCTGGCTGTGGAGTTGAGCCAGTCGCTTCAGCAAGTCAGCCGCCTGTTGACCAGCCGCGCGCGGCAACGCATCGAAGAAGATTTCATCATCACCCTCAACGGGGATTACTTGGGCCTGGGCCGGGTGATCGATGTGCTCAAGCTGATCACCGAGCTGAAAATCCAGCAGGCACGCTACGCCAACCCGCTGACCCTGTTACCGGGCAACGTGCCCATCCAGCAATGCCTGACGCGGCTATTGCAGCAACAGCGTGAATCGGTAATTTGCTACGTGGATATCGACAGTTTCAAGCCGTTCAATGATATCTACGGCTACGGACGTGGAGATGAGGTACTGCTATGCCTGGCGCAATGCCTGAACGACCGGATCGACCCCAGCCGAGACTTTGTCGGGCATATTGGCGGTGATGATTTTTTGCTGGTGCTCGGCCCGCAGGATTGGCGCAAGCGGCTCAACCAGTTGCTGGATGATTTCCACACCCAATGCCGACGCTTCTATCGCGCCGAACACTTGGAGGCCGGCTGTTTCGTGGCGTTGAACCGCCAGGGCATACGTCAGGAGTTCGCGCTGCTGTCGCTGTCCATTGGCGTGGTGCATCTCTATCCACAGGCCTGTGGACAACTGGATGCCAGCCAGTTGGCGGAGCTGGCCTCCCAGGCCAAACACCATGCCAAGAATGTGGCCGGTTACAGCATCCATGTCATCGACAGCGTGGAGACGCTGCCCCAGGCGCTTTAAGCCTCGGCGGATTCCGGGTACTCGTATTCGAATACCCGCACCACTTCCGAGGCATGCCAGGAGGCAGCGGCCACGCCATCGGATGGCCCACTGAAGCGCCCCAGGCGCTCTACACACTCAAAGAAACCGGTACGTGGCAGGCGGCTGGCGCCCTGGCTGATCACCAGGGAACTGCGCAACGGCTGCTCGGCCTTGGCATCCAGCGCCGCCAGGTGTTCGAGAGCGGCAGCCAGGGTTTGCATGGCAGGGGTCGGAAACTGCAGGCGCTCCAGCAGCGCGCGGTAGGTCAGCAAATGGCGCTGGCGGCGCGCCTGGTCCAACTCGTTGAGTAATCCATCCCAGTGTTGACGACTGATACGTAGGCTCAAGATTCATCCCTCCAACCTGCAACGCCCAATTCCCAGGCCAGGCTGCGGCGGATAGCGGCATCCGGCTGGCGCTCACCACTTTCAATCAATCCAAGGTACGAGGGGCTGATCCCCACGGTGCGGGCCAGGGCTTCGATGGCCAGGCCCTTGCCTTCACGCAAGCCGCGCAGGTCGGCGAGAGGACGCAAAGCCTGATCAGGCGTGGCCTGGGTGGCAGAAGATGAAGTCGGTACGGGTTGTTGCTGGCCGGCAGCTTTAAGCAGCGCCTGGTACTGGTCCCATGGCAACACCGCGTATTCGGGTTCGCCATCGCGTGAAATGATCTGAATATCCATGACTGCCCCGTAGGATAACAACACTTACTAAGTAAGTTCTTTCCTTAGAAGTGTAATCCTAACAGCCACAAAGGTCGCAGGGGGATATAAGCACCGTCAGTTTTTTTGCGGGTTTTCCTCGGCCAGCAGCGCAGGCGTCGCCGGCAGGCGCTCAACCACCGCCAGCTTTTCGGGGCGCTGGGCGTCACGCCAGGCGCGAAAGGCGCTCAGTTCGCCGTCCAGGGTCTTCATGAGCCATGCCAGCACGGCGATGTCATCCAGCATACCGAATACGGGGATAAAATCCGGGATCGCGTCAATCGGGCTCAGGAAGTACATCAGCCCCGCCACCACCGAGATGAGTGCCTTTGGGCTGATGGCGCGGTATTCGCCACGCCAGTAAGCCAGGCACAGGGCCTGTAGCAGCTTTAGATCATCCTTGAGCTTGCCCAGGCGATTGCCCTGGCTCGACCCCTTGGCCGCAACGGCAAACAGCAAGGTGGGCAAGCGGCCGCGGCCGAGAAGGCGCGCAGCCATGGGCAGGAAACGGGTGAAATTGAAGGGTGGTTTCATTCGTCACTCCAGTTCCAGACGACAGAAAAGGTTATCCACACAAATTGTGGATAACCTTGTGAACAGAGCCTTTTTTCATGGCTGAAACCCTCTGTTTACAAGGCTTTCAGTTAGATCGGGCGTTTTTTGCGCACATTAAAAAAACCCAAGATTTCATTGACTTGACGTTGATGTGCGGCTACCCATGCTTGAGTCTTAGTTCAGACTGCGCGGCACAACGGACGTTCGATCAGATTCACTGCACGAACGGAGGGTTGGTGTTTCACCAATATGCAGAAACAACAACGCCCCGTCAAAACGGGGCGTTGTGTGTTCAGGCGCCGATTACTTCTTGGCGGCTGGTGCAGCAGGTGCTTCAGGGGCGTCAGCCTTGGCCGGGTCCTTGATACCCAGCAGTTCCAGGTCGAATACCAGCACGGAGTTGGCCGGAATCGCCGGGCTCGGGCTTTGTGCGCCGTAGGCCAGGTCCGAAGGGATGTACAACTCGACCTTCTCACCCACGTGCATCAGTTGCAGGCCTTCGACCCAACCCGGGATTACGCCGCTGACCGGCAGGTCAATCGGGCTGCCGCGATCTACGGAGCTGTCGAAGGTGGTGCCATTGGTGAGCTTGCCGGTGTAGTGAACAGTCACTACGTCGGTCGGCTTGGGCTGAGCGCCGTCGGCCTTCTTCAGGATCTTGTACTGCAGACCGGAAGCGGTCGTGACCACACCTTCTTTCTTGCCGTTTTCTTCGAGGAATTTCTTGCCGGCAACTGCCGACTCTTCACTCATTTTGGTCATACGTTCTTCAGCACGTTTTTGCAGTGCGGCAAACGCTTCGACCAGCTCGTCATCTTTCAGCTTCTGTTCTTTCTTGCCGACGGCATCTTCGATACCTTGGGCTACCGCTTTGGAGTCCAGGTCATCCATGCCTTCTTGAGCAAGGCTTTTGCCCATGTTCAGGCCGATGCCGTAGGAAGCTTTCTGCGCCGGGGTTTTCAGCTCTACGCTGGTTTGCGAATCACAACCCGCAAGTACCAGGCTAACCAGGGCCACCGCCGCCGCCAACCGATGCTGTTTCATGCTATTTCCTTGTTCATGCGCCAAAAGGGCAATCGAATTAAAGTCGCGAGCTTATCAGGCGGCCACGACCAATGGCTACCGGCATCTGAGCGGGAAACTTCTGATAAGTTCACGTGTTTAAAAGCATTTTCATTCATCATGGGGGTCCGCGAAGGATCGCGGGACCACCTGTAACCGCGCTCATGGCCACTTGCCGCCCCCGTGGGGTGATGGCATAAGAGCGCTACCCCTCGACAAGGATAGTTATCTTGCGCATTTTTTCCCGTGTTTTACTCCTGATACTCCTGGCATTGGGCCTGCTCCTGGCCGTGGTGCTCTATTACACCGTCAACCCCAGGCTGCCGGACTACGTGCCCGTGCAGCAGGTGCATTACCAGGATCAATGGAGTGCCGCCGACCGTCAGACCTATTACTTCACGCCCCAGGGCACCCAGGTAAAGGGCCTGCATTACAACTGGTTCACAGCCCTGGAACTGCCCTTCTCGGAGCAGCGCTTTGCCACGCCCGAATACCTGGCACGCTTCGGTTTCCTGGTCGATCCCAAGCAGGTGCCCACCGCGCAAAACCCTGGCAACCTGCCCGTGGGGTTCGCCCGGCATCAGAACGCCGACAGCAAAGTGGAGTATCTGGATATCACCTGCGCCGCCTGCCACACCGGCGAACTGCACTTCAAAGGCCAGGCCCTGCGCGTAGACGGTGGCTCGGCTCAACATGTGCTGCCTTCCAGCGTGCCCACCTTGCGGGGCGGCAGTTTCGGCCAGGCCCTGGTGGCCAGCCTTGCCGCCACGTATTACAACCCCTGGAAGTTCGAGCGCTTTGCCCGTGAAGTGCTCGGTTTCGATTACGACGACAACAACAAGAAACAACTGCGCGCGGACTTCAAGCTGTCCCTGGACCAGTTCCTCAAAGTCGCCTGGAACGACACCCACCGTGGCCTCTACCCCACCGAAGAAGGTCCCGGCCGCACCGATGCATTTGGCCGCATTGCCAACGCCAGTTTTGGCGATGCGATTTCACCGGACAATTACCGCATCGCCAACGCCCCCGTGGACTACCCCCATCTGTGGGATATCTGGACCTTCGATTGGGTGCAATGGAACGGCTCAGCCCAGCAACCCATGGCGCGCAATATCGGCGAAGCCCTCGGCGTCGGCGCCACCCTGAATTTCTTCGACAACGCCGGCCAGCCGCTGCAGGGGGACGCCCGCTACCCTTCCAGCGTGCGCGTGCGTGACCTGAACCTGATTGAAGAAACCCTGCAACACCTCAAGCCACCAACCTGGCCGGAAGACCTGTTCGGTGCCATCGACAAACCCCTCGCCGCCCAGGGCCGCGCCCTGTTCGCCGAGAACTGCGCCGGTTGCCATGTGCCCGCCGTCAGCCAGGAAACGGGACGCCCGGTGCAGCAACTGAAAATGCTCCCGGTCGAATACATCGGCACCGACCCAACCGCCGCAAGCAACATCGCCGACCACCGTTATGACCTGAGCGCCCTGCAATGGGACCCGGCGGAACTGGCCAAGCTCGATGTCCAGTTGCACCCGACCCCGACCGAACCGATGGACTTGAAAAAGATGTCCGTGGCCCAGGGCCTGGCCTACGTCACCGCCTTCGTCGAAGAGCACGCCTACCGCGCTGCCGGTGTGACTCCGGCCGAACGCCCGGGCCTGGACGGCTTCGGCCTGCCTATCGGTGTGCGCGAACTGCGCGCCTACAAGGCACGCCCGCTGGCCGGCGTCTGGGCAACCCCGCCGTTCCTGCACAACGGCTCGGTGCCCACGATCTATCAATTGCTTTCGCCCCAGGACGAGCGCAGCACCACGTTCTATAAAGGCACCTTCAACTACGACCCGCGCCACCTGGGCTTTGAAACCGCTGCCTTCAAGAACGCCTTCCTGTTCGATACCAAAATCACCGGCAACCACAACAGCGGCCATGAATTCCGCGCCGGTCAACGCGGCAACGGCGTGATCGGCCGTAGCCTGCAGCCACAAGAACGCTGGGCGCTGCTGGAATACCTCAAAGTGCTGGGCGGCCCGCTGGAGCAACAATTGCCATGATGATTCGATCCCAATACAACGAACGCTCGCTGCTCGCACGTCTCTGGCTGCGCCTGGGCCGGTTTCTCGGCAAAACCCTGTTGTGGCTGATCGGCCTGGGCGTGCTCGGCTGGCTGGGAGCCACTGCCTGGTTCGCCTGGCAGCACAGTGGCCCGGTGTCGCCGAACGAGCAGATCCCGGCCGGTGAAGCGGCCATGACCCAGGGCATCATCCAGACGGCGGTACGGATTGTCGACCAACACCGCGAAGGCACGCGCTACCTGCGTGATGCCCACGCCAAGGCCCACGGCTGCGTGAAGGCCGAAGTCAGCGTACTGGCGGACCTCGACCCCGCCTTGCGCCAAGGTGTGTTCGCCGAGCCGGGCAAGACCTGGCAGGCGCAGATGCGGCTGTCCAACGGCAATGCCTACCCGCAGTTCGACAGCATTCGCGATGCTCGGGGCATGGCGCTCAAGCTGCTGGATGTACCGGGCAAACAATTGATGGCGGACCAGCAAGCACGCACGGAACAAGACTTCGTAATGTTCAGCCACCCAAACTTCTTTGTCAGCGATGTGGCGGAATACGCGCAGAACATCGGCGCCCAGGCCGACGGCAAAAAGGTCCTGGCGTTCTTCCCCAAAGCCGACCCTCGCAGTTGGCAGGTACGCCATCTGTTTATCGCCCTGGCGACTTTGGCGCCGGCACCGGCGAGCCCGACGCAGGCGACCTACTTTTCAGTTTCACCCTACAAATTCGGCGCGGCCAATGCCAAATTCCGCGTCGCCCCCGACCCACAAAGCTGCCCGGAGTATGTGCTCCCCAAGCAGAACCAGGACCTGCCGAATTTCCTGCGCAGCGCCTTGAACCAGCAACTGTCTACCGACCGTGTACCCGCCTGTTTTGTATTGCAGATTCAGCGGCAGAACCCGCAGAAATTCATGCCGATCGAAGACACCAGCATCGAGTGGAAGGAAAGCGATGCGCCCTATGAAACCGTGGCCAAGGTGCGGATTCCCGCGCAGGACTTTGACACACCGGCCTTGAACCTGGCCTGTGACAACCAGTCGTTCAACCCGTGGTTCGGGCTGGAGGCGCACCGGCCGATCGGGGGGATCAATCGCTTGCGCAAGGCGGTGTACGAGGCGGTCAGTGACTATCGGCATAGCCGCAACTTGTAATGTTGTCCGGGTCCCTATCCGTTATCGAGGTAACGGACAGGGACAGGGTAACCCGCAAAGAATCCGTATAGATCGCCTGCTCGGCATAACGATTACGTCACCCCTATTGAGCAACCCGCCCCACAGACTCTACCGTCACCTCCTACCCCTCAACCCGTAGGAAGTCATCGTGGAAAGCTCAACGTTAGGTATGGTCGTCCTCTCAATGATCGCGCTCTTCGGCACCGCCGCATTTTGCTTTGAACTGCTTGCCACTCGCGGCGAGAAGAAAAAGAAAGCCAAATAAGTTGATCGTTGAAATCAGCCGCCGCCCTTACTCTTGATAGGTGGTGAACAGGTGCGCAGCGGCAAAGTCCACGAACGCACGGATTTTCGGCGAGAGATGACGACTGGAGGGCCACAGCGCCCAGAACTGGCCTTGGTCATTGGAATGCCCGTTCAGCACGGTCTCCAACTGCCCCCTGGCCAACGCCTCCCGGGCCAGGAAATCCGGCATATAGGCGATACCATGGCCGTCGATGGCGGCCATGAGCATGGCTTCCATGTTGTTCAAGGTCATCGCGGTGGGCAGGCGCAACTGGGTGATCGCCGGATTGGCGGACAGCGTCCACTCCATTATTTTACCGGTAGTGGCAAACCGATAACGCAGGCAGGGGTGGTGCTCAAGGTCAGTGAGCGTTTCGGGCCGGCCGTGGGTTCGCAAGTACTCGGGCGATGCACACATGACAAAGCGGAACGGCCCCAGCCGACGCGCCATTAATGTCGAGTCGACCAAGTCTCCGCTACGAATCACTACGTCGAAGCCTTCTTCAATCACGTCCACCAGATGATCGTTGAAATCCAGCTCCAACTCGATTTCCGGGTAGGCCTCCCGGAACGCGACCATATGCGCCAGGAGAAAGCGATAACCGATGGTGGGCAGGCTGACCCGTAACTTGCCACGCGGCGCCTGGATGGCATGGGAGAGCATGGCGCGGGCGTCTTGCAGATCATCGAGGATTTTCCGGCAGCGCTCATAAAACAATTGCCCTTCGACGGTAAGGCTGACTTTACGGGTGCTGCGATGCAACAGCCGCACATTGAGCTCAGCCTCAAGCTTGGCGACGTTTTTGCCCACTGCTGAGGCGGAAACCCCCAAGACTCGCGCCGCGCCAATGAAGCTCAGAGCCTGTGCAGTCTTCACGAAGGCGATCACACCACTAAGGTTATCGGTCACAGCATTACATCCTTTTGTTCCGCTATGAGTGGAATTCCTGCCTGTTTATCATGAATTACATCCTGATTAGAGTCTTCATCTTTATAGACCAACGGGAATTCCCATGAACACACCCTCCGCTGCGGCTCAGGGCGGCTATGCCATCCTGATCGCGATCTGCCTGGCCGCTCTGGTTTTACCCATGAGCTTCACCGGAGGCGCCGTGGCGACGCCGTCCATTGGAATAGCGTTCGCTGCCCATCCCACGCAAATGGCCTGGATAACCAATGCGTTCATGCTCAGCTTCGGCAGCTTGCTGATGGCGGCGGGCACCCTCGCCGACCTTTATGGGCGCAAGCGCCTGTTCTTGTGGGGGATGGTGCTGTTTGCAGTGACCTCCCTGCTGCTGGCCGTGGCGCCGGATATTTTCTGGTTGGACGTATTACGCGGCGTGCAGGGTGTCGCGGCGGCCATCGCCTTGGCCAGCGGCAGTGCGGCGTTGGCGCAGGAATTTGACGGGCATGCCAGGACGCGCGCTTTCAGCCTGTTGGGTACCACTTTCGGCGCGGGCCTGGCCTTTGGCCCTGTGATCTCGGGTGCGCTGATCACACAGTGGGGCTGGCGCGCGATTTTTATAGCCACGGCCATGCTGGCGGGGCTCTCGCTGCTGTTCGCCGCACCCAAAATGCGTGAAAGCCGCGACCCGCAAGCACGCCGCCTGGACTTGGCCGGCATCCTGATGTTTTCGGCCATGCTGGTGAGCCTGACCACAGCGGTAATCCTGGCGCCGCAACAAGGCTGGACCTCAACGACGACGCTAGCCCTGCTCACAGCGGCGGTGATGTTCTTACTGATGTTTATCCTCGTTGAAAACCGCGCAAGCCAACCGATGCTGGATCTGCGGCTGTTTCGCTTTGCGCGCTTCATTGGCGTGCAGTTGCTACCGATAGGCACCTGTTACTGCTACATCGTACTGGTGGTATTGCTGCCACTGAGGTTTATCGGTGTCGAAGGCGCCAGTGCATTTGAGGCAGGCCTGATGATGCTGGCGCTGTCGGCGCCGATGCTGGTAGTGCCTATGATCGCTGCGATGCTGACGCGCTGGCTGCCGGCTGGAATGCTGTGTGCGATTGGTTTTTTGATCGCCGCGGCGGGCTTGTATGGGTTGAGCCAGGGAACACCCGGTCATCCGCTGCAGACCGTCGTTGCCATGCTGGTGATTGGCATCGGTACTGGCCTGCCATGGGGCCTGATGGATGGCCTGGCGATCAGTGTGGTGCCAAAGGAACGGGCGGGGATGGCGGCGGGCATCTTCAATACAACCCGGGTGGCCAGTGAGGGTGTCGCGCTGGCTATCGTCTTGGCGGCGTTGAGCGCGCTGGTCGCGCATCATCTGAATGCCATCGCTGCGCAGGACGCTTCAGTGGTAGCCCAACAGTTGGTCATGGGTGACACGCCGCACGCCAGTGCGAACATTCCATTGGCGTTGCTACGTACGGCCTACCTGGAAGGCTTCGACACGTTGCTGCAATGGCTGGCGGCACTCACCCTGCTCACGGCAATGGTCGTTTTCATGTTCCTGGGCCGCCGGGATATCGCGCCGATTGCGGCGAAGCAAGCCATTAAGTCGTTGAGCTGAAGGACAGGCAAAAAAAAAGCCCGCTCAATGAGCGGGCTTTTCTGGTGACCTGGCGTTCAGTGTTCCAGGTTACCGAATATGGCGCAGCG
>NZ_QODI01000029.1:0-34100 GCF_009935975.1 Pseudomonas sp. Q1
AAGCTTTCGAAGATTTCTTCAACAACTTCAACCACTTGCGCTTCCGATCTCTCGTTAGCGGGAGGCGAATTCTACAGACACCAGCAGAGGCGTCAAGCGCTATTTCAAAAAATCGGAATTTTCTTTCTGGGCATCCCCCTCTATCGCTCCCCTCTATATATAGAAAGAGAAAATGACTCTCAGCGAACGCGCTCCGATACTGGAAAGCACGGAGCGAAGCCCACTCGAAAGCGACCAGGAAGCGAAAGAAGATCAAGAGAGGAAAAGAGAAGAAGAAAGACGCGCAAATCAACATGCATCTATAGCGCAACGCTTGGCGTATAGATGGTGTCCCAGGGCCGGTTCGAACGGCCAACCTTCCCCTTAGGAGGGGGATGCTCTATCCAATTGAGCTACTGGGACAAATGGAAGCCGTCAGGCTAAGAGCCCAGTGACGGACGGCGTGCATGTTAACGGCCAAGATAGATTTTGTCATGTCGTCCGTAGGCATTTTGAGTGTAGGCCTAAGCTTGCAGAAGCAAACGCAGTTCAACCCGGCAAATTCGGGCTGCAAATGGAATCGTGCAAATTGCATTGACCCAAAAAGCGAATACATTGCAAATTGCATTCTCTACCCTCACAAAACCAATGCAACCAGTTGATTTTAAAGCATTAAAATATTGGCACGACACCTGCTATACGTCTCCTATAAGCCAGCTTTGCAAAAACTAGTCAGCGGAGAATAGAACCATGAATAGCGCCGCCCTGTTAGCCCTGAATACCGTAGCCTTGGCCGCGCTGGTGATATTTCATTTTCAGTCCACGAATGCCCAGAACACGACACAGATCAACCAGCCGGTTCCACATCACCTCCAGCAACGCCCGCAATTGGCTGTAATGACCGCCGCCCCGCCCTCCCCCGTTTACACGGCTCAAGGCGCTCAGACTTCGACCACATCCAAACATTGGATCTTCTAAGAGAGCCACCAGCCCCGATCCCGGGTTTGGCGTTCATGCAATTCTGTACCCCTATGACCCAGCCGGGGCATTTATGGCCGGCGTAGCGTCCAGTAGCTTCACGCCGACCCGGTCTGCCGGATGAAATCTAGCCAATACCGCACAGAACCACTTCAGCTCGACCTTATGTCGCCTGACGCTAGCAAATCGGCAAACTGCCACTAGTCTTAAGATTGAGGGCAAAAGGCCATATTGCGGTAGGATGTGCGCCCTCAACCCGCGTGCAGCCTGGGCTTGCGCGACGATCTGAATTCCAGATGCTGCGCAATTTTTTTTCCAACCAGTCCGCAGAATTGAAAATGAGTGCTGGCATAAAGCCTGTAGGCGGTTCAATATTTGTCACAGAATTGACGCCAAGTAAACGTCAAATCTGAGGCATGATGCGGCCTCTTTGCAATTCGGGTTGAACTTTGGTCGTGAGCCTTGTCTTAACACTCATCTTGCGGCCAATTCCAGAAACCGCTCCTCTGAACTAACCGGTTAAATATATGCGCCCATTGAAACAGGCAATTTATTCCAGCCGTACGGCTGACAAGTTCGTCGTACGTCTGCCAGACGGAATGCGGGAACGCATTGCCGAGGTGGCTCGCAATCATCACCGCAGCATGAACTCCGAAATCATCGCCCGCCTGGAGCAGAGCCTTATTCAGGAAGGGGCGCTGGGTGAGGAGTTGAGCATGCGCATGGACAGCCCAGAGCTGTCACTGCATGAACGCGAGTTGCTGCAGCGTTTTCGTCAACTCTCCCACCGCCAGCAAAATGCTCTCGTCTCGCTTATCGCACACGATGTTGAGGCAGCCGCAGAAGCCAATTGATTCACCATTGAAAGTAGAAGCCAGCCAAGTGCTGGCTTTTTTTTGTGCGAAATCTGGGAAAGGAGTATGGAACGAGGGGCAGAATTGCCCCCCGCGAAAAGGCATCAGAGCAGGAAGATCGTTGCCAGGCCCAGGAAGATGAAGAAACCACCACTATCGGTCATGGCGGTAATCATCACGCTGGCCCCCATTGCCGGGTCGCGACCCAAGCGTGCCAAAGTCATAGGGATCAGTACCCCCATCAGAGCGGCCAGCAGCAAGTTGAGCGTCATGGCAGCCGTCATTACAACGCCGAGCGACCAACTTCCATAAAGCATGTAGGCCACAATACCGATCACCCCACCCCATACGACTCCGTTAATCAGCGCCACCGCCAGCTCCTTGCGCATAAGGCGTGACGTATTACCGGTGTTCACCTGATCAAGCGCCATGGCTCGTACGATCATAGTGATCGTCTGGTTGCCGGAATTACCACCAATACCGGCAACAATGGGCATCAACGCTGCCAGAGCCACCAGCTTCTCAATCGAACCTTCGAACAACCCAATCACTCGCGAAGCAATGAAGGCGGTAATCAGGTTGATAGCAAGCCACGCCCAACGGTTACGCAAGGAACGCCAGACCGAAGCAAAGATGTCTTCCTCTTCACGCAGACCCGCCATGTTGAGAACTTCGGTCTCACTCTCCTCACGAATCAGGTCAACCATTTCATCGATGGTCAGACGACCGATCAGCTTGCCGTTCTTGTCGACCACCGGAGCAGAAATCAAGTCGTAACGCTCAAATGCTTGAGCGGCATCATAGGCGTCTTCGTCCGGGTGAAAACTCACCGGATCACTGGCCATTACCTCCGCAACTTTCTTCTCAGGGTCGTTGACCAACAGGCGCTTGATCGGCAGTACGCCCTTCAGGATACCTTCGTAATCAACGACAAACAGTTTATCAGTATGGCCTGGCAGCTCTTTAAGACGGCGTAGGTAACGCAATACCACTTCCAGGCTGACGTCCTCGCGGATGGTGACCATCTCGAAGTCCATCAAAGCGCCGACCTGGTCCTCGTCGTAAGACAACGCGGAACGCACGCGCTCACGTTGCTGGCCGTCGAGCGCCTCCATCAGCTCATGGACAACATCACGGGGAAGCTCTGGAGCAAGGTCCGCCAGCTCGTCCGCATCCATCTCCTTGGCCGCTGCCAGGAGCTCGTGATCGTCCATGTCGGCGATCAGGGTTTCACGGACCGAGTCGGATACTTCGAGGAGGATATCACCGTCGCGGTCAGCCTTGACCAACTGCCAGAGCGTCAGCCGGTCATCCAGCGGCAAGGCTTCGAGGATATAAGCAACGTCGGCAGAGTGCAGGTCATCGAGCTTGCGTTGCAACTCGACGAGGTTTTGCCGGTGGACCAGGTTTTCGACGCGGTCGTGATGCGGACCTTCCTGGCGGTGCGTGAGGTCTTCGACCACGCGCTGGCGCTGCAGCAGCTCGATGACTTGAGCCAGACGATCCTGCAGGCTTTCCTGTGTTTTCTTTACTTCTACTTCGGTCATAGGCGAACTCCACTCCCAGCAGCGGGGCACGCCGGAAGGATCAATCAGTCAATTCATGATTGGTAAAGCGGGGTACTGAGTAACTACTGGGTAAGTCCATGGAGGTATTCCACAAGCCCCGGCGGGGCTGACGGGCACAATGATACACGCTGCGTGCGCTTTTAACGTTAAAAAACTGGAAAGAACAAGCGCTTGCGAGACAAAGCTCAGATTGGCTGCATCTATGAACTGCGACGACGCAGCCCGAAGGGAAAATACATGAAGCAGGAGAAAAAGATAATGCCTGCGAGAAAACCTACACAAACGCCAGACGGCAAAAAGCCCGCACTAGGCGGGCTTTTTGTTTGTATGGTGCACTCGACAGGATTCGAACCTGTGACCGCTCGGTTCGTAGCCGAGTACTCTATCCAGCTGAGCTACGAGTGCAAGTTGTGTTTTTAGACCAGATCACAACTGGTTGAAGCCAAGCCACCTGCATTGCTGCAACTGACTCTTAAATGGTGCACTCGACAGGATTCGAACCTGTGACCGCTCGGTTCGTAGCCGAGTACTCTATCCAGCTGAGCTACGAGTGCATTTGTTGCCGCGCATTATAGGCCGTTCAATCTCTATGTAAAGCTATTTTTTCGAGTATTTTCAACAACTTACCGAAAAAACCAGATTGCAACGTACTAAGCAAATAATGGCGGAGAACGGGGGATTCGAACCCCCGACACCCTTTTGAGGTGTACTCCCTTAGCAGGGGAGCGCCTTCGGCCACTCGGCCAGCTCTCCGCAACACGGGGCGTATATTAACCACGTTCATCCCCGTTTGCAAACATAAAAAACGATAAAAATTAAAGGCTTGGTTCTTCGTCCTTCTCTTTCTTGATCCGCAGGTAGATTTCCTCGCGGTGAACAGCCACCTCTTTCGGAGCATTAACCCCGATGCGCACTTGATTACCTTTGACGCCGAGCACGGTCACGGTGATTTCGCCATCACCGATAATCAGGCTTTCTGCGCAACGACGAGTCAGAATCAACATACCTTTCACCTCACGCATTTCAGTTCAGGAACAACAGTCTGCAAAAAAAAGGCCCTCGACCTACAACCCGAAGGCCATAGCCCTACCACCTAAGTATTGTCGAGCCCACACAAAAGAACATGCGCCCCACAAAAAAATGAAAGGCGCGGTAAACCGCGCCTTCCTGGCATCACATCACTCGCCCTGTCGGGCCGGGGCATCCAGCTCGAAAGCGGTATGCAGTGCGCGTACAGCCAGCTCCAGGTACTTCTCTTCGATCACTACCGAGACTTTGATTTCCGAGGTAGAGATCATCTGGATATTGATGCTTTCCTTGGCCAGAGCGCCGAACATACGGCTGGCAACGCCGGCATGGGAACGCATGCCCACACCTACGATCGACACCTTGGCAATCTTGGTATCGCCGATCACTTCACGGGCGCCAATTTCGTTAGCGGTGTTCTGCAGGATTTTCAACGCCGCATCGTACTCGTTGCGGTGTACGGTGAAGGTGAAATCGGTGGTGTTATCGTGCGAGACGTTCTGCACGATCATGTCGACTTCAACGTTCGCATCGCTGATAGGGCCCAGAATCTTGAAGGCCACGCCCGGGGTATCCGGTACGCCACGGATCGTCAGCTTGGCTTCATCACGGTTGAAAGCGATACCGGAAATGATCGGCTGTTCCATGGATTCCTCTTCATCAATAGTAATGAGGGTGCCCGGACCCTCTTTGAAGCTGTGCAATACGCGCAGCGGAACGTTGTACTTGCCGGCGAACTCTACTGCGCGGATCTGCAGCACCTTGGAACCGAGACTGGCCATTTCCAGCATCTCTTCGAAGGTGATCTTGTCCAGGCGCTGGGCGACCGGCACCACACGTGGGTCAGTGGTGTAGACGCCATCCACATCGGTGTAGATCTGGCATTCATCAGCCTTGAGGGCCGCCGCCAGAGCCACACCAGTGGTGTCCGAACCGCCACGCCCCAGGGTGGTGATGTTGCCGTGCTCGTCCACGCCCTGAAAGCCCGCCACAACTACCACGCGCCCGGCTTTCAGATCAGTACGGATTTTCTGATCATCGATTTGCAGGATGCGTGCCTTGGTATGCGCACTGTCGGTCAGGATGCGCACCTGGCTGCCAGTGTAGGACACCGCCGGCACGCCACGCTTGTTCAGCGCCATGGCCAGCAACGCAATGGTCACCTGCTCGCCAGTCGACACGATCACATCCAGCTCACGCGGCAGCGGCTGTTGATCACCACTGATTGCCTTGGCCAGATCGATCAGGCGATTGGTCTCGCCGCTCATGGCCGACAGCACCACCACCAGGTCATCCCCGGCATCGCGGAATTTCTTAACCTTGTCGGCGACCTGCTCGATTCTTTCGACAGAGCCGACCGAGGTGCCTCCAAATTTCTGTACGATCAAAGCCATTTCTAAGCCGCCTCAGCCCGTAAAGGGGCGCCCAATAAACAAATCTTGCAGCACCGCAGCGAGCCCACGACTAGACCATGGGCTCATTAACAGCGCCTTAAATACCGGCCTCGACAAACGGTACGGTCAGGCCCAGGGCCGCGTCCAGGCTGCCGGCATCTACACCACCGCCTTGCGCCATGTCCGGACGACCACCGCCCTTCCCGCCCACTGCCGCGGCGGCTTGTTTCATCAAATCACCGGCTTTGAGTTGGCCAGTCAGGTCTTTGGTTACACCAGCAACCAGAACGACCTTATCCTCATGGACACCGCCGAGCAGGATCACTGCGTGGCCGAGTTTGTTCTTCAACTGATCGACCAAGGCCAACAGCGCCTTGCCGTCCTGGCCGTCCAGACGCGCAGCCAGCACTTTCACGCCCTTGACGTCCAACGCTTGAGCAGACAAATCGTCACCCGCCGCGCTGGCTGCCTTGGCTTGCAACTGCTCCAGCTGTTTCTCCAGCGCACGGTTGCGCTCAAGCACCGCAGACAGTTTGTCGATCAGGTTGTCGCGGCTGCCCTTGACCAGGCCCGCCGCTTCCTTGAGTTGTTCTTCGGCGGCGTTGAGGTAGGCCAGGGCCGCAGCCCCGGTCACCGCCTCGATACGCCGCACGCCGGACGCCACACCGCCTTCACTGATGATTTTCAGCAGGCCGATGTCGCCGGTACGGTTGGCATGGATACCGCCGCACAGCTCCACCGAGAAGTCGCCGCCCATGCTCAGTACGCGCACGCTGTCGCCGTACTTCTCGCCGAACAGTGCCATGGCGCCTTTGGCCTTGGCGGTCTCGATGTCGGTTTCTTCAGTCTCGACCGGAGTGTTCTTGCGCACTTGCGCGTTGACGATATCTTCCAGTGCCTTGATCTGCTCGGGCTTGATCGCTTCGAAATGGCTGAAGTCGAAGCGCAGGCGCTGACTGTCGACCAACGAACCTTTTTGCTGAACGTGCTCGCCAAGCACCTGGCGCAACGCAGCGTGCAACAAGTGAGTGGCCGAGTGGTTCAGCGCGGTAGCGTGACGCACGTCGGCATCGACCTGGGTATCGACCGGCGCACCGACCGTCAAGTTACCCAACACCAGCACACCGTGATGCAGGAAAGCCCCGCCGGTCTTGGTGGTGTCACGCACTTCAAAGCGACCCGACGTCGAACTCAGGAAACCACAGTCACCCACTTGCCCACCGGACTCGGCATAGAACGGGGTCTGGTCCAGGACCACTACCGCTTCGTCGCCTTCATTCAATACGTCGACCGACTTGCCGTCCTTATAGAGGGCAACGATCTTGGCCGACCCCACGGTCGCCTTGTAGCCGATGAAATCGGTAGGCACGTCCACCTTGACCAGGGTGTTGTAGTCCAGGCCAAAGGAACTGGCGGAGCGCGCACGCACGCGCTGGGCCTCCATTTCGCGCTCGAAACCGGCTTCATCGATGGTCAGCTCGCGCTCACGGGCAATGTCGGCGGTCAGGTCCATCGGGAAGCCGTAGGTGTCGTACAACTTGAACACCACGTCGCCCGGCACCACGGTACCTTTGAGCTCAGCCAGGTCCTGCTCGAGAATCTTCAGGCCGTGCTCCAGGGTCTTGGAGAACTGCTCCTCCTCAGCCTTGAGCACGCGCTCGATGTTTTCCTGCTGCTGCTTGAGCTCCGGGAAGGCGTCGCCCATCTCGGCGACCAGCGCGGCCACGATCTTGTAGAAGAAGCTGCCGGTGGCGCCCAGCTTGTTACCGTGACGGCAGGCGCGACGGATGATACGACGCAGCACGTAGCCACGGCCTTCGTTCGACGGCAGCACGCCATCAGCAATCAGGAAGCCGCAGGAACGGATGTGGTCCGACACGACCTTGAGCGACGACTGGTTTTCATTGGCGCAGCCAATCGCCGCAGCCGATGCGCTCAGCAGGTTGGTGAACAAGTCGATTTCATAGTTGGAGTGAACGTGCTGCATCACCGCACTGATCCGCTCCAGGCCCATGCCGGTATCCACCGACGGTGCCGGCAGCGGATGCAACACGCCGTCGGCGGTGCGGTTGAACTGCATGAACACGTTGTTCCAGATCTCGATGTAACGGTCGCCATCTTCTTCCGGCGAGCCCGGTGGGCCACCCCAGATGTCGGCACCGTGGTCATAGAAAATCTCGGTGCAAGGACCGCACGGGCCAGTATCGCCCATGGTCCAGAAGTTATCGGACGCGTAAGGCGCGCCCTTGTTGTCGCCGATGCGGATCATGCGCTCGACGGGCACACCGACGTCCTTGGTCCAGATGTCATAGGCTTCGTCGTCTGTCGCGTAGACGGTGACCCAGAGCTTTTCCTTGGGCAGCTTCAACACACCGGTCAGGAAGGTCCAGGCGAACGTGATCGCATCTTTCTTGAAATAGTCGCCGAAGCTGAAGTTGCCCAACATTTCGAAGAACGTGTGGTGGCGAGCGGTGTAACCGACGTTTTCCAGGTCACTGTTCTTACCGCCGGCGCGTACGCATTTCTGGCTGCTGGTAGCGCGGGTATAAGCGCGCTTCTCCTGGCCCAGGAAGCAGTCCTTGAACTGGTTCATCCCCGCGTTAGTGAACAGCAGGGTCGGGTCATTGCCAGGGATCAAGGAGCTGGAGGCTACACGGGTGTGACCTTGCTCTTCGAAGAAGCGAAGGAAGGCTTCACGGATTTCTGCGCTTTTCATTAGGTTCTTCCACGGAGTCTGCGGCCAAAGGCCAGTGCGCAACATCATCAGACGGAGCGACGGCAAAGGGCCGCATTATATCGGCCCTTTGCCGGTGGTACAGCGTGTTTATGCGATAGAAGCATTCAATTAGACGGCCAGCACTGTCATTTTCGGGAAAACTCGACGAATGCCTGCACGACTTGCTCGATCTGCGCCCGGCTGACATCCATATGCGTGACCATGCGCAGACGCGGCGCGGCGACCAACTTGATCCCCCGCTCGGCGGCAAACGCCCTCAGGGCCTGAGCCTGCCCACCGATCTGCACGTAGACCATATTGGTCTGCACCGGCTCCACTTCATAACCGGCTTTGCGCAGTTCATCGCCCAGCCACTGGGCATTGGCATGGTCGTCGGCCAGGCGCGCCACCTGATGATCCAAGGCATACAGCCCTGCCGCCGCCAGCGAACCTGCCTGACGCATACCGCCGCCGACCATCTTGCGCAAGCGACGCGCCTTGGCGATCAACGCCGTAGAGCCGCACAACACCGAACCAATTGGCGCGCCCAGCCCCTTGGACAAGCACACCGAGACCGAGTCGAAATACTGGGCAATTTCCCGCGCCTCCACACCGAGCTTGACCGCCGCGTTGTAGAGCCGCGCACCGTCCAGATGCAGGGCCAAACCACGCTCACGGGTCAACGCGCGGGCCTTCGCCAAGTACTCCAGCGGTAGAACCTTGCCCTGCATGGTGTTTTCCAGCGCCAGCAAGCGGGTGCGGGCGAAGTGGAAATCGTCGGGCTTGATCGCCGCCGACACCTGGTCCAGGTCCAGGGAGCCGTCCGCCTGCGCCTCCAGCGGCTGCGGTTGGATCGAGCCCAATACGGCCGCACCACCCCCTTCGTATTTGTAGGTGTGGGCCTGTTGGCCGACGATATATTCCTCGCCGCGCTCACAGTGAGCCATCAACGCCAGCAGGTTGCTCATGGTGCCCGTGGGCACGAACAGCGCCGCCGCAAAGCCCAGGCGCCTGGCCAGCTCAGCTTCAAGGTGGTTGACGCTCGGGTCTTCACCGTAGACGTCATCACCACTGACCGCACTGGCCATCGCGTCCCGCATGCCGGGGGTGGGTTGGGTCACGGTGTCGCTGCGCAGGTCGATCACTGACATGAAACTGGCCTCTGTGAGTGGGTAAGCCCCTTAGAAGGAGATTACTGCGGGCAAAGCCGCGAGATATCAAGCCCTACGTGTATTCAAATGAATACCAACCAAACAAACCGATATAGCTTATCGATACAGCGGCCGTGCAGTTTTTGAAAAACCGTGTTAAAAACTCTCCGCCGCCAGGGTTCTGGCGGCAACGTTCTCAGGGCGGGGTGTAATTCCCCACCGGCGGTAATTGCACGCAATGTGCATAGCCCGCGAGCGCTTGGCGCCTTGAACTGCTCACGCAGGACGGCGACAAGGTCAGCAGACCCGGTGTGATCCCGGGGCCGACGGTCATAGTCCGGATGAAGAGAGAACGGGATTGGCACCTAAGGGCCGTTCGCTGACCTCATGCGTGCATGACCGGCGTTGCGCACCCTTAAATCCCATTCGATTCATAACGCCCTGTTTTTTTCTTAAACAGGAGTCAGAACATGCAACCCACCGCAATCGACAGCAAAAGCAAAAACCATCACGGCGAGCGTATCGCGTTTATCCAAGCCTGCTGGCATAAGGATATTGTCGACCAGAGCCGTAAAGGTTTCCTTGCCGAAATCATCGCCCAGGGCTACCAGGAATCGGACATCGACTTCTTCGAAGTCGGCGGCGCGTTTGAAATGCCCCTGCACGCCAAGCTGCTGGCCAAGACCGGCCGTTATGCCGGTATCGTGGCTGCCGCGCTGGTGGTGGACGGTGGCATCTACCGTCACGAATTCGTCGCCCAATCCGTGGTCAGCGGCCTGATGCAGGTGCAGCTGGAAACAGAAGTGCCGGTATTCTCGGTTTCCCTGACCCCGCACCACTTCCACGCCGGCAGCGAGCATCATGCATTCTTCCATGATCACTTTGTGCATAAAGGCCAGGAAGCTGCGCGCACTTGTGCCGATACCCTGCACAAGGTGCGTGCGATCCGTCGCAGCGAACCACGTGCCTTAGCAGTCTAAACAACACCACAAAAACAATGTGGGAGGGGGCTTGCTCCCGATGGCGGTGTCTCAACTACAGATGAGTTGACTGTCACACTGCCATCGGGAGCAAGCCCCCTCCCACATTTGGATCCTGGTATGCCTTGAGACCTATATCAGGCCCGCATCCGTCGTCGGCACAATCAATATCCCCGCGCGCAAACCATTCTTCACCTTCGGGTTGGGGAAGATGATGCGTGCACCCTCCTCCTCGATCACCCAGCGGGTCTTGGCCACGTCTTCGGCCAGCAGGTAGCCCTTTTCCAGCTCCGAAAAATTTTCCACGTCTGCCGGCAGGTGCAGCAGGAAAGCGTCGCTGTGCTTGATCACTTCACGCGCAACGGCGAACAGTTTCAGGCCGTCGAGGCTGTCGGTCTCGGGCTCGGTGCCTTCGATGATGTGCTTGAGGCGAGCTTCCAGGCGCGACACATCCACGCCGTCGTTCTGCCCGAACGGCCGCGCCTTGCCCAGCTCCAGGGTGAAAGCCTCGGCGCCCAGTTGCTCATAGGTAAAAGCGGAGAAGGTAATCGAGGTCTTGTTCTGCATCAGCACCGCTTCCATGCCGGCCGCACGCAGGCGCGCAAGCTCACGACGCGAATGCTGGCGCCCCTCCTTCCAGGGGTACAGGGCGAATTGCTCGATCTTCGAACCCCGAATCGCCGTATGCAAGTCGTAATGCAGGCGCGAACGGCCTGGCTGGCTGAAGAAGCTGCGGGCCAGTTGCTCAAGTTCAGCGGCACGCATGGCTTCAGGGCCGATATTTTTTTCATGACGGCCGTTGAACAGCCGGTTGATGTCCAGTTCGAGGTAACGCTCACCGCGACGCATCGCCTCGGGGTTGCCGAACAGGAACAGAATACGGTTGCGGGGTTTGATCTCCCCACGGGCGATGCCATGCAACAGGCGGTCGAGCAGTTCGATCGGCGCGGTTTCGTTGCCATGGATGCCGGACGACAGCAGCAGGTCGCTGCCGTTGTCCTTCGCTTCAGGCGGGCGGACTTCAAGTGCGCCCTCGCTGAGCCAGCGCATCTGCACGCCGTCGACAGTCAGTTGAATTTTTTGCGCCGGTTCGCGACCGGCGAGGGTCAGTTCAAGCAGTTTGCCGAGGGCGAGCATAAGCAGCTTCCTTAGTGGTTGCAGCCAGGACCGTGGACGTGATCGTCGTCATCGCCGTCGACGTCGGCCGGCTCCATTTCCAGTTGCAGGCTCATCAGGTTGGTAGCCAACGGGCGCATCAGCAGGTTGGCGTACTCGGCGTCGCCTTCTTCCACATCCACGCCGATCAGCAACTGGCCACGGCCGTCGTGCTGGATCCAGATCTCCTTGCCCTGCCACACCACGGCAACGCGGGTGCAGGAGGTTTCCAGCTGGGTGCCGTCGGTATCTTCAAGGATCAGTTTCAGGGTGTCGGTGGTCATAAATAACTCTCGGTGGTGCGGCGTTAATTGAGCTGGAAAGGATAAACCGAGCCCAGTTTAAGGATTTGCGTCAGTTCATCCAGTGCCGTCCGGCACTCAAGCAGCAATTGCGGGTCAGCCAGGTCGGATTCACGCAGGCTGTCGCGGTAGTGCTTGTCGACCCATTGGGTCAGCGTGCCGTACAACGGTGCCGTCATGATAACGCCTGGATTCACCGCCGCCAGTTCCGTTTCATTCAAGGCCACCCGCAAGCGCAGGCACGCCGGGCCACCGCCGTTCTGCATGCTTTGCTTGAGGTCGAAGACTTTCACTTCGCGGATCAACCCACCGGACGCGGTCAAGCCTTGCAGGTACTGCCAGACGCGTTCGTTGGCGCGGCACTCTTCCGGCACGATCAGCAGCATCGAGCCGTCGGCGCGGCTCAGCAATTGGCTGTTGAACAGGTAGGAACGCACAGCATCTTCAACGCTGACCTGGGCCCGGGGTACGCACACCGATTGGAAATTGCCGCCCAGCTTGCCCAATTTGCCCTGCAACTCGGCCAGCATCTGTTCGGTATGGAGGAACGCGTCCTCGTGATAGAACAGCACCTCACCGTTGCCCACCGCGATCACGTCGTTGTGGAACACGCCGGCATCGATCACCGCCGGGTTCTGCTGAGCGTAGACCACGCCGTCATCGCTCAGGCCGTGCAGGCGCGCAACGGCTTGGGACGCTTCAAGCGTCTGGCGCGCCGGGTACTTCTGCGGCGCCGGGTAACGGGTGTCGAACGCACTGCGGCCGAACACAAAGAATTCAACGCCCGCCTCGCCGTACTCGCGGCAGAAGCGCGTGTGGTTGGCCGCGCCTTCATCGCCGAATTGCGCCACTGCCGGCAACGCCGAGTGGTGGGCGAAGTGTTTGGCATCGGCAAACATCGCCCCCAGCACGCGGCTGGTGGTCGGGTGTTCGATACTGCGATGGTATTTGCAGTTGAGGTTGGCGGCGGTGAAATGCACGCGGCCATCGGCCGTATCGGCGCTCGGGCTGACGGTGGCGGCGTTGGCCACCCACATGCTCGACGCGGAGCAGCTTGCGACCAACAACGGCATCGCCTGCTTGGCCGCCTGCTGGATCACTTGCGCATCGGTACCGCTGAAGCCCAGGTTGCGCAAGGCCGCCACGTCAGGGCGCTCCTGTGGCGCCAGCACGCCCTGCACAAAGCCCATGTCCATCAGCGCCTTCATTTTCTGCAGGCCCTGCAACGCCGCTTCCTTCGGGTTCGAAGACTGCTGGCTGTTGCTCTGGGACGCGACGTTGCCGTAGGACAAACCGCCGTAGTTATGGGTCGGCCCCACTAGACCGTCAAAATTGACTTCATAGGATTTCATCGGCGAGGCTCCACGAACATCTGTTTTTATAGGCATCAAATTACTTGAACACACCACAAATCAAGTGTGGGAGCGGGCTTGCTCGCGAATGGGGTGGTTCAGTCACCTGAGATTTCGAATGACACACCGCTTTCGCGAGCCAGCCCGCTCCCGCATTTAGATAAGCGTAATCCCTGGCGTCAGGGTTGCCGGGACCACCAGGCTCGGGGTCTCAAGCGATGCCACCGGGTACGCACAATAATCCGCCGCGTAATACGCACTGGCGCGATGATTGCCCGAAGCCCCTACCCCGCCGAACGGCGCCGTGCTGGCGGCGCCGGTCAGTTGCTTGTTCCAGTTGACGATACCGGCACGGCTCTCCAGCCAGAACTGCTGGTAGCGCGCTTCGGAATCGGACAACAAGCCCGCGGCCAGGCCGTACTGGGTGTTGTTGGCCTCGGCAATCGCCGCGGCGAAATCAACGTAGCGGATCACCTGCAACAGCGGGCCGAACAGTTCCTCGTCCTCACGCTCGGTCACGCCCGTCACGTCGATGATGCCCGGCGTCAGCAAAGCGGCTTGATCCTGCGGCTGGGTCATTTCCAACAGCGCCACGGCGCCATTGGCCAACATCAGCTCCTGGGCGTCCATCAAGGCCTTGGCCGCGCCGAGGGAAATCACCGAGCCCATGAACGGCGCCGGTTGCTGGTCGAACGCGCCGACCTCGATGCTCGAAGCGACCGCCACCAGGCGCGCCAGCAACGCGTCACCCCAGGCACCTTGCGGCACCAGCAAGCGGCGAGCACAGGTGCAGCGCTGGCCGGCAGAGATAAACGCCGACTGGATAATGGTGTAGACCGCCGCATCCACATCGGCCACTTCGTCCACCACCAGTGGGTTATTACCGCCCATTTCCAGGGCCAGGATCTTGTCCGGGCGCCCTGCGAACTGCTGGTGCAAGTGGTTGCCGGTACGACTGGAACCGGTGAAGAACAACCCGTCGATACCGGGGTTGGCCGCCAAGGCGATACCGGTTTCCCGAGCGCCCTGCAGCAGGTTCAGCACGCCCGCCGGCAAACCGGCTTCAATCCAGCATTGCACGGTCAGCTCGGCGACTTTCGGGGTCAACTCGCTCGGTTTGAACAATACGGTGTTACCCGCCAGCAAAGCCGGCACGATATGCCCGTTCGGCAAGTGACCGGGGAAGTTGTAAGGGCCGAACACCGCCACCACGCCGTGTGGCTTGTGGCGCAACACGGCAGTGGCGTCGCCCAGCGGGCCGCTCTTCTCGCCGGTACGCTCGCGGTAGCTCTGCACCGAAATCGCAATCTTGTTGGCCATGCTGGTGACTTCAGTCGCCGATTCCCACAGCGGCTTGCCGGTTTCTTCACCGATGCAGCGGGCGATTTCATCGGCACGACGCTTCAGGGTGGCCGCGAAGGTTTCCAGCACGCCGATGCGCTCTTCCAGCGGGCGCCTGGCCCACTCCGGGAATGCCTGGCGCGCAGCCTGCACGGCGGACTCGACTTGCTCAGCGGTGGCGCCATTGCCGGCCCACAGCACTTGCTGCGTCACCGGGTTGCGCGACTCAAACAGCTCACCCTGGCCGGCCAGCCAGCTACCTGCGATATACAGCGAATTCATTATTTCGACTCCCGAGCAGCAGACAACGGTACGGCGCGCACTTGATCACCCACGACCAGTTGCAGGCGCTTGGCGGTTTGTGGATCGACCACCAGGGTGCCTGCGGCCAAGCGGGCCGGTGCGGCGGTGATGCGGCAATCCTCGCGTTTGCGGTTATGAATCAGGAAAGGCGTGGCGTCGTCCCCTGGCGTGCCGATGGCCAACACCAGCGACTGGCTGTCACGCACCGCACGGATCTTGCTGGTTTCACACTCCACCGCCGGGCCGGCGTCGAAGATGTCGACGTAACCCTGGTAGCTGAAACCTTCGCTCTTGAGCATGCTCAATGCAGGCTCGGTATCCGGATGGACCTTGCCGATCACATTGCGTGCGTCTTCGGACAGGAAGCAGCTGTACAGCGGAAACTTCGGCATCAACTCAGCAATGAACGCCTTGTTGCCCACGCCGGTCAGGTAATCGGCCTGGCTGAATTCCATCTTGAAGAAATGCCGGCCCAGACTCTCCCAGAACGGCGAGCGCCCGGCATCGTTGGACACGCCACGCATCTCGGCGATGATCTTGTTGCCAAACAGTTGCGGGAATTCGGCGATAAACAGCAGGCGCGCCTTGGCCAGCATGCGGCCGTTGAGGCCGGTGCGGTAATCGGCGTGCAAAAACAGCGAGCACAGTTCGGAATTACCGGTAAGGTCGTTGGCCAGGAACAGCGTTGGAATCTCGCGGTAGATATTCAACTCCTGGGAGGCGCTTACAGTCAGGCCCACCCGGAAGTTGTACCAGGGCTCGCGCAGGCCGACGGCGCCGGCAATGGCGGAAATGCCCACCACGCGGCCTTCGTCGTTTTCCAGCACGAACAGGTAATCGGCATCGCCGCGCCCGGCGTCGCCGCGAAAGGTTTTTTCCGCCCAGCCAACCCGATGGGTCAGGCGCTCTTCGTTGGCCGGCAAGGTGGTCAGACCGGTGCCGGTGCTGCGTGCCAGATCAATCAGGGCCGGTAAATCGCTGCTGCGTACGGGACGAACGATCATGCTATCTCCTCGAACGGGCCGCCGTTGTCAGCCACCCGCGAAACTCTGTTTAAACCGGCTCTCAAACCGCAACGAGGCGCACGCTCGCGCCCTCGCCAACACCCAGGGCTTCGGCTGCCGCCAGGTCCAGGGTCACCGGTTTGCCGGGCGCGTAGTCCAACTCCAGCATCACCGCGCGGTAATCCTGCAACTGCGCATTACTCACCAGGTACTGGCGGCCAACACCCTTGGCCATCTCGCCGATCTTGACCGGCACCACACGGCTCTGGGCGATGGAACGAATGCCCGAAACCCGTGCGTGCAACGTCGGGCCGCCGTCGAAGATGTCGATGTAATGATCGGTCTCGAAGCCTTCGCGCATCAGGATGTCGAACGTGATCTGCGCACGCGGGTGCACCTGGCCCATGGCCTCCTGGGCTTCGTCTGGCAGCAATGGCACGTAGATCGGGTAGTGCGGCATCAGCTCGGCCAGGAAGGTGCGGCTTTTAAGCCCGCACAGGCGCTCGGCGGCGGCGTAATTGAGATCGAAGAAGTTGCGCCCGATGGCGTCCCAGAACGGCGAGTCACCGTGTTCGTCGCTGTAGCCGACAATTTCGGTCACCACCGAGTCGGCAAAGCGCTCGGGATGGCTCGCGACGAACAGCAGGCGGCCACGGGAATTGAGTTCCGACCACGGCGAACCGACCAGCTCCGGCACCACGTAGAAACTGGTGAGCAGGCTATTGCCGGTGAGGTCGTGGCACTGGGAAAGCACGTGGATCTTGTTGTGGATCTTCAGCTCGCGCGAGGCGTGAACGAAGGTCTCATTACGAAAGCTGTAGAACGGCTCGGAATAACCCGCCGAGGCGACGATGGCCGAGCAGCCGGCGAGCTTGCCGGTCTCGGTGTCTTCCAGCACGAAGAAATAGCTCTCTTCACCGTTGAAACTCACCTCGGCCGCGAAGGACGCTTCGCTGGCGGCGATCTTGTCGCTCAGGCGTTCCACATCATCCGGCAAGGAGGTGACACCAATCGGGCTGTCCGCAGCCAGACGCTGTACCTCGCCCAGATCAGCCATTTGCGCGGGGCGCATCACCAGCATGGTGTCACTCCTTAACTCGAAAAACTCATAGGAAAAAAATACCGGACAGGTCCGGCTTCAACACAGGTCAACCGGTGGGAGGAGTTCGCCCCCTCCCACATTGGCTCCGGTTCAGCCAATCAGCCTTGGGTCAGTGTTTTTACCGCACGCTCGAAACGATCCAGGCCTTCCTGGATGTCGGCGTCTTCCACCACCAGGCTCGGGGCGAAACGCACTACGTCAGGGCCAGCTTGCAGGATCATCAGGTTTTCTTTCTCGGCCGCGTTGAACACGTCCTTGGCCTTGCCCTTGAAAGCCTCACTCAGTACGCAACCGAGCAGCAGGCCCATGCCACGCACTTCGGTGAAGATGCCGTACTGCTTGCCGATCTGCTCCAGGCGTGCCTTGAACAGCGCATGCTTGGCGTTCACACCGGCCAGCACTTGCGGGGTGTTGATCACATCGATCACCGCTTCCGCCACTGCGCACGCCAGCGGGTTGCCGCCGTAGGTGGTGCCGTGGGTACCGACCACCAGATGCTTGGCCAGCGCTTCGGTGGTGAGCATCGCCGCGATCGGGAACCCTCCGCCCAGGCTCTTGGCGCTGGAGAGGATGTCCGGCGTCACGCCGTAATGCTGGTAAGCGAACAGATGGCCGCTGCGGCCCATGCCGGTTTGCACTTCGTCGAAGACCAGCAGTGCGTTGTGCGCGTCGCACAACTCGCGTGCGCCTTGCAGGTAAGCCAGCTCGGCCGGCAATACGCCGCCTTCGCCCTGGACCGGTTCCAGCACCACGGCGCAGGTCTTGTCCGAAACAGCGGCTTTCAGCGCGGCCAGGTCGTTGTAAGGCACGTGGGTGATGCCGGTGATCTTGGGGCCGAAACCATCGGAGTACTTGGACTGGCCACCGACGTTGACCGTGAACAGGGTACGGCCGTGGAAGCTGTTCAGCGCAGCGATGATCTCGTATTTTTCGCTGCCGAACCGGTCGAACGCGACGCGACGTGCCAGCTTGAACGCGGCCTCGTTGGCCTCGGCGCCGGAGTTGCAGAAGAACACGCGCTCGGCAAAGGTGGCATCGATCAACTTATGCGCCAGGCGCAGGGCCGGCTCATTGGTGAAAACGTTGGAGACGTGCCACAGCTTGTTGGCCTGTTCGGTCAGCGCACCGACCAGCGCCGGGTGGGCGTGGCCCAATACGTTGACCGCGATGCCACCGGCAAAGTCGATCAGCTCGCGACCCGCCTGGTCCCACACGCGCGAACCTTCGCCACGCACAGGAATGAATGCGGCCGGTGCGTAGTTAGGCACCATGACCTGGTCGAAATCGGCACGTTGCACCGGGGCTTGCTCAACGGACATCGGAGTCTCCTGAAGAGGAACGCCTGCCTGAAACTGGCGGGCGATGCAGGGATTGTAAGGACAGTTTTCAGTAGGGCCTTGTCGCCAAGCGACAACTTCTTATAGCGCCAACCCCCGATTTTCGAGGGTTTACCTCAATGCGACAAATAGCGTCGCAATGGCGCAGTTTAAACCGCCCGGCGTGTTTGCGTCAGGGTCAATGGCCGCTCTAATTATCTAGGGCCAAGTGCTCCACACCGGCTGATTTACTGGTGCCCTTTCCATGGCACCAAGAGATTCGCCCCATGAGTACTCCTCCCGAGAGCCATTACGAACGCCTGAAAAATGCTATGCCCCAGTGGCTGGGCCAGGCGAGCGCGGCCAAACATCAGGCTCTGCGCCAAGCCAAGCCGCACCTGGGCAAACCCTTGCAGGCGGCCACAGCCCGACAACAAGCCTTGTTCAAACAAGCCACTGCCCACCATTGGCGCGCACAGAACACCGTCGATGACGCGCTGAAAAACCTGCGAGATCCCAAGGCCTACGCCAGGCCCCTGCTGCAAAACCTGCTGCGTCAACGCTTCGCGCTGAACCTGGACGTCGATGAGGTGTTCATCCGCCTCTATATCCCGCTGACCATTCCCTGGTTTGCGATCCGCTCTGGAGCGGCGCGCACCTGGACGGTGTCACTGCTCGATGCAGCGCTGCATAACTTCGATTACAAGGAAGCAGATGCAGGTTTCTACGAGCCCGACTCGACATTTATCAGCCGCCCCTCGGCCACCGGCCAGTTCACCACCCTGCCCCATATCCGCGACGTCATGTCGATCAACGCGTTTGTACGCCTGTGCCGCGAGTTGAACCTCGGTGCCACGTACGCGCACCACCTGCGCAACGCGCTGGGGTTGAACACTCCGAGCGCCGGCAACAGCCTGGCGCTGAAAGTCGATACCAGCCAGCGCGCAGCCTTGCGCGCCGCACTGCAACTGGCGAACATCCGCGGCGACATCAAGCCGGACTTCGCCCAGGTGATCAGCGCCATGCTCGAAGGCGCCCCGCGCCTGAGCCTTGGGCAACTGCCGGTGCTCTGCCATACGTTCACCCTGTTGCAGACGCCACTGTGCGGCATCCTGCTGTTCGCTCCGGACCTGGAGCAGGCGCGCAGCTCACAACGGATCGTCGCCTACGTGCCGGACGATCCGCAGCACCCACTCAAGGAATACACCTCGCCCCTGGAGTTCAAACGCGAGCTGACCCGCCAACTGCGTAACGAGGACTACCAACTGTTCTTCAGCCGCTTTGTGCCCCATGAGCGTCTCGGTGTTTTTTTCTCCGGCCTGAGCCAGCGTCTGTCGAGCATAAACTGGCACCCACCGGAACCCGGCGCCAAGCATGGCATGTGGCGCAAAGAACCCACCCTCGACCCCAAACTGCAATTTGTCGCAACGCCCATTCCCGACGAGCCTTGGCGTTATCTGTATCGGCAGAAACTCAACAAGATCCTCAATGACGCACGCTCCCAGGCCGTCTCCACCGCCAACGCCGACAGCCAGGCACGCTGGGCCTTGTGGGACTCCTTCGTGGATATCGCCTCAACGATTCTCAACGTCGCACTGCTGGTGGTCACGCCGTTCATTCCCGGGCTGAGCGAATTGATGATGGGGTACATGGCCTATCAACTGCTCACGGACGTCTTCGAAGGCGTGATCGACTGGGCCGAAGGGCTGACGGACGAAGCGCTCACCCACCTGGTCAACGTGGTGCAATCCATTGCGCAATTGGGCGTATTTGCAGCGGGTAGCAGCCTCGCCGGCATCGCGATGGACAAACTGTTATCGGCCGAACAACGGGCCTTCATCGAGCGCTTCAAACCCGTGAGCCTGGCTGATCGTAGCCAGCGCTACTGGCAACCAGACCTCGGCCCGTACCAGCAACACCTCGACATCGCCCCGACGCTGAGCACCGATGAAAAAGGCCTGTACCCTGTGCGCGGTGAGTCAGTGCTGCCCCTGGAGGGCCGGCACTATAAGGTCGAGCCCGCCGACGACGGCCATTACGCAATCAAACACCCGACCCGCGCCGACGCCTATCGCCCCAGGCTGCGGCACAACGGGTCCGGGGCATGGCACACCGAACTCGAACAGCCCCTGGCATGGGATCGCAAGACTCTGTTGCGGCGCCTCGGCCCCATTGCGCAAGGCTTGAGCGAAACCGACTGTGAGCAAGCCTTGCGCATCAGTGGTGTCAGCGAAGACACCCTGCGCAAGATGCATCACAACAGCGAGCCCATCCCGCCGATGCTTGAGGACACCCTGGTGCGGCTGCGCATCGACCGTGAGATCCAACAGTTGATCCAGCGCCTGCGCAGCGATGACCCGGCGCAGTACAACGCCATCGACCCTCAAGAGCAACTGCACTTGATGACCAGCTTCGGTTACTGGCCCAAGGACAAGACTCTGCAACTGCTGAACGCCCGCAACGAAGTGGTCTGGCAGATGGGTGAAAGCGATCAGCCGCTGGTGCAGATTCACGAAGCGCAACTGCAAAATGGTGACTGGCTCAAAACCGTATTGCAGGCCCTGAGCCCCGAGGAACTCAGCCGCCAGTTCGGCGAACGCACCGGCGACCCACAATTGAGCCTGGAGGCCCGCACCCGACACCTGCGCAAAGCCCTCGCCGATATCGCCGAGCGCAAGCGTGCATCGCTGTTCGAATCACGTTACGGCCCCTCGCAGACCGCCAACCACCCAGCGGCCCAGCGCATCCTGGACACCTCGCCCGACCTGCCCGCCAGCGTCGCCCACCACCTGCTGCGCCAGGCCAGCGGCGCGGAACTTGCCCAACTGGACGCCCGCCGTGTCCCGCCACGCCTGGCCGACCTGGCTCGTGCGGCGCTGGACGAGGTACGCGTGACCCGCGCCTACGAAGGCCAGCAACTGGACAGCGTGCAGACCATCGACAGCGACCGCCTGGCCCTGAACGCTCTGCGGCTGCTGCCCGGTTGGTCGGACCAGGTGCGCCTGGTGGCGCGCCATGATTCACCCCGCGGTTCGATCTGGAACGAGGTAGGCGTCGAGGACGCGCCGTTGCGCCGCACATTGGTACGCCGGGATAACGGCCGTTATGTCGCCTATGACGACGACACAGCGCTGTGCGCTGAAACCGACCTGTACAGCGCCATCCTGCACGCCTTGCCCGATCGCCAGCGCGAGGCGCTGGGCATTCAGATTGACCAGGGCGCCGAATTGCAGCAGCGTTTGCGTCGACATCCACTGGCACGCAATGAAGTACGCCGGGTCCTGGCCAGCGGCGCCCCCAAGGAGCCATCGACCGACACCCTCAAGCACCTTGGCAGTGACGATGGTTATCGCGCACATACCCCAAGCCCGAACGCCCCGCTGCTGTACCCGCGCGCCCGGGCACTGTATCCAGCGTTGAGCGACGAGCAGATCGGCGCCCTGCTCGAACACCTGCAAAGGCAGCCCGGCGGTGCATCAGTGCGGCTCACGGCGCTCACCGAGGAATATCAGCAATTGGAAACCGAGCTGCACAACTGGCAGCAAACGGTGCCCACCGAACATCCGCAAACCGGTGCCGCGCTTACGCCGCGCGAGCAAGCCTACGAACGCCAGAATCGCCAGCGCATCGCGCAATTACTCAAGCGTTGCTGGCGCCGAGGCACCGAGCTCGACGATTACTTCGAAGACCCGAGCCGGGACGGCTATATGTTGCGCCTGGATTTTCCGATCATCGGCGAGCTGCCCACACTGAGTGCCAACTTCGAACATGTGTCGTTGCTGTCCATCAACGGCAACGAAGGCACCCAAGGCGTGACCGCCTTTATCAACCAGTTTCCACGGCTGCGGCACCTGGAAGTCAAAGACATCCCCATGGACGATCTGCCGCCTCAACTCAGCAGCCTGCCTCACCTCAACACCCTGGTGCTGTCCAACTGCAACATCACCCTCACGCCTGCCAGCCATGCCCGCCTGGCGAGCATGAGTCACTTGCAGACGCTATCACTCAACGGCAATCCCCTGGGCCTGACGCCCAGCGTTGAGGCGATGCCGGAATTGGTGGCCCTGGACCTTGCCGACACCGGTATCGATCGCCTGCCGCCCGGCTTGCTGACCCGCCCGGAGCTGCAGGCCGCGCTGTTGAACGGCAACCAGATCCGCGACGTACCCGCCGCGCTGTTCGAACTGCCCCCTGAGGCCAGCGTGCACTACGATCTTTCCGACAACCCGCTGTCACGGGCGAACCTGGAGCAGGTCAAGGAGTACTACCAACGCCACGGCACGTTCTGGGAGGTCGATGCTATGCCCGTCGACCTGCAAGATACACAACGGCTTTACCCGTCGATGGACAAGGACGAAGCCACACGCTTCATCTATTCACTCCCCGGTGATATTGAGGCGGGTAAACGCGAGCTGGCGCGCCTGGCTGGAGAACTGGAAACCTTGCAGCAGGAGCTGGGCGCCTGGTCACAGGCCCCCGACCTGACCTCCCTGGAACTGGCGCGCAGAATGGCGCTGCATGTGCAGCTGGAAAAAGCCTGGCGCCGCGAACCCGCCCAGGAAACCCGCCACGTTCGCACCCTCAACATCAGCCAGACCTTGGCCGGTGAATTGCCGCGCCTGAGTGCACGGTTCAAGCACATAGGCTCGTTGATCATGCACGGCAACGGTGGCCCGATGGACGTCGGCGAGTTTCTCCAAAGCTTTCCGGCCCTGGATATCCTCGACATCGAACACGCGACGCTGGAGGACATCCCGCCGCGTATCTTCGAGCTGGAAACACTGACTTTCCTGGGCCTGCCGGACTGCTCGCTCAAGCTCAGCGACACCAGCCGTGCGGCCCTGCAAAACATGAACCGCCTGGAATACCTGGACCTCAGCCAAAACCCCAACCTAGGGCAACTGCCGGAGTTCAAGGCGATGCCGGCACTGTCCAGCGTCCTGCTGAAAAACGTCGGCCTCACGCAAGTGCCCTCCGACCTGCTCATCGACGTGCCGCGCAGCGCGGTCAACCTCAGCGACAACCAGATCACCGAGATGCCGGCGGCGGCTTTCACCCTGCGCGCCGAAGCCGCCAGCGCGTTCGACCTGTCCGGCAACCCGTTATCCAAAGTGACCCTGGAGCAGATCAAGAGTTACTGCCAGCGCACCCAGGAATCCTTCAATGCCACGGCTCCCGAAGCCGAGCGTGTGCGCCTCCAAGAGCTATACCCGACGCTGGTCGAAAGCGAAGCGGACCGTTTTATCTTCCGCCTGCCCGGCGATATGGACGCGATCACCCCGACCCTGGCGCGCCTTGAAGCCGAGTATGCCCAGCTCAATACCGACCTCGATCAATGGGTGCTGGATGTGCCACAGCGCCATCCCGTCGACAACAGCCCGCTCGATGACGCTGCCCGCGCCCACCAACAGTTGCTGCGCGATAATTTCAAAATGCTGGTGGAGCAAGCCTGGCGTCGCGAGAGTGCGGAAGATGAAGAGAGCCTGGTGGATGAATTCACCCATTCATTACTGCTCGACACCCCGGTGATGGGAGAGCTGCCGTCACTGAATGCACGGTTCGAGCATGTGTCGTGGTTTGAATTGACGGGCAACGGCACCACCACCCAGGTTGACGGTACGCTGCGCTGTTTTCCGGCGCTGCAAACCCTGGCACTGAGCCAATGCCCGGTGGGCAGCCTGCCCGAACCGATCTTCAGCATGCCCAAGCTGGCCAGCCTGGAATTGACCCAATGCGGCATCCGCCTGACGCCGTTGTCAGCCCGCTCCTTCAACGACCTGGCGGCGCTGGAGTTCGTCGACATGAGCGATAACCCGCTGGGGGAAACCCCAGACGTCAGCAGCTTGCACAACCTGAGCTCGCTGCACCTGCGCAATGCCGGGCTCAAAGCGATGCCGGAGGGGGTTTTCCAGCTCAAGGCGTTGCACACGCTGGACTTGAGCGGCAACCAGATCGAAGACATCGGCGCGGGTTTGCTGGAGACCGATACGGTGTTTCATGAAGACAGCGACCTGAGTAACAACCCGCTGTCGGCACAGAGCCTTGCGTACCTGCGCGAGTATTACCAACGTACCGGCATTGACTTCAATGTGCCCCAGGCCACGCTGGATGAAACCGGCGCACCACTATCGCCCGCGCAGCCCCGGCCACAGGAGGAATAACCGCCTCTTCGGGCTAGCCAGGGTGAGCCGTGCTTAACCGCGTTCGGACGGTACCGAGGACAATTCGAACGGGCTGCTGCTGCGACGCTGGTTGCGGTCTTCACGCGGGGTCGCGCCAAAGAAGTTGCGGTAGGCGCTGGAGAAATGCGGCCCGGAGGAAAAGCCGCACGACAGGCCGATCTGGATGATCGACTTGCTGGTTTGCATGAGCATCTGGCGGGCCTTGTTCAGGCGCAGTTCCAGGTAGTACTGGCTGGGGACACGATTGAGGTACTGCTTGAAGATGCGTTCGAGTTGTCGTCGCGACACGCAGACGTGCTGGGCAATTTCGTCAGTGGTCAGCGGTTCTTCGATATTGGCTTCCATCAACAGAACCGCCTGGGTCAGCTTGGGATGGCTGGAGCCCAGGCGGTTTTGCAGTGGAATACGCTGGCGCTCGCCGCCTTCGCGGATGCGCTCCACCACCAGTTCCTCGGACACCGCGCCTGCCAGTTCGGCGCCGTGGTCACGGGCCAGCACTGCCAGCAACAGGTCGAGCACCGACATGCCGCCACAGGCGGTCAGGCGGTCGCGGTCCCAGTCGAACAGATGGCTGGTGGCGATGACCTTGGGGAAGCGCTCGGCGAAATCATCCTGCCAGCGCCAATGCACGGCAGCGCGGTAACCGTCGAGCAGGCCGAGCTGGGCCAACGGGTAGACACCCGCCGACAAGCCGCCGATCACGCAGCCTGCGCGCACAAGCTGCTTGAGCGCCGTGCTCAGTTGAGAGGCGATCACCGTCGGCGGCTCGTCCGCCAGCAGGAACAGCTTCTGGAAACCTTCGAGCTTGCCCGCCCAAGCCTCGCCCGGCAATTGCCAGGCGCCGTCGGCAGCCGGTTCCGCGTGCAGGAACGACAGTTCGTAGACCACGTCCGGATGCACCCGTTGGGCAATACGCAAGGCCTCCTCAGCCAGCGCCAGCGTCAGTGCTTTTGTGCTGGGCCAGATCAGGAAACCAATTCGATGGGCAGTCATGGAAGGCTATCCGAAGCGAGTAACAATAATGAAGACAAGGGCCAATGCTAGCCCGGAAACGAACACAAATCTCAAAAACTGATGAAGATCAATGTGGGAGGGGGCTTGCTCCCGATGGCGGTGTGTCAGCCAACAGATTGGTATCTGATTTACCGCCATCGGGAGCAAGCCCCCTCCCACAGGGTAACTATTTCAAGCTGCCGGACAGGAACTGCTGCAAACGCTCCGACTGCGGATTGACCAACACCTCACGCGGGTTGCCGCATTCTTCGACGATGCCTTTGTGCAGGAACACCAACTGGTTCGACACTTCACGAGCAAAGCCCATTTCGTGAGTCACCACCACCATGGTGCGGCCTTCCTGGGCCAGGTCCTGCATCACCTTGAGCACTTCGCCGACCAGTTCCGGGTCAAGCGCCGACGTCGGCTCGTCAAACAACATCACCTCCGGCTCCATCGCCAGGGCACGGGCAATCGCCACGCGCTGCTGCTCGCCGCCGGACATGTGGCCGGGGAATGCATCCTTGCGATGGCCCACACCCACCTTGGCCAGGTAGTGCTCGGCCTTTTCACGCGCTTCTTTCTTCGACACACCCAGCACGTGCACTGGCGCTTCCATCACGTTTTCAATGGCGGTCATGTGCGACCACAGGTTGAAATGCTGGAACACCATGGACAGGCGCGAACGCATGCGTTGCAGTTGCTTGGGGTCGGCGGCCTTCATGGCGCCGTCCTTGCCGGCGACCAGCTTCAGCTCTTCGTTGTTGAGCAGGATCTTGCCGGCGTGGGGTTGCTCGAGCAGGTTGATGCAGCGCAAAAAGGTACTTTTGCCCGAACCACTGGAACCGATGATGCTGATCACATCACCGGCCGCGGCGGCCAGGGACACACCTTTGAGCACTTCATGACTGCCATAGCGTTTATGCAGGTCTTGGACTTCAAGTTTGTACATGCGGTCGGTTCTCACAAAAACAGGTGGTCAGTCGTTGAGCAAGCGCCCGTGACGCAGCGCTTCGCGCCCCGCCACCTTGGCCAGCCAGAAACCCGCTTGGGCATAACGTAGCCGTTCAACGGCAAACAACACCCCGGACGTGCCCGCGCAAACAATACTCACGCGGTCGGTCAGGGGATCAATCACTTCAAAAATCGGTTCGCCGGTTTCCACCCAGTCGCCGGCTTTGCGCAGGTAACTGATCACTCCGGCGTGGGGTGCAAACAACAACTCGGTGCCTTCGAAAGGCACGCCTTCGCACGGTTCGTACTGTGGCGCGGGCCACTGCCCCTTGATCAGGCCCTGTTCAGCGAGAAACGCAAGGATGCCTTCGGCATGGAAGATGGCTTCGTCACGGCCGGTATCGGCCTGGCCGCCCAGCTCCAGCGTCGTCGCCAGGCACGCCAGCGGGATCTGCGCCTCAGGGAACAAGCGGGACAGGCGCAGCCACGGCAGCGAACAGGCTTCATCAAACGAGCTGCCGCCGGAATCCTCGGCCAGCAGGCCGACTTTCACATTCAAGTGCGCCGACAACGAACGCCACTGCGGCCAGTGTTGGGGCAGCGCATACATGTGCAACGCCGCCTCCGCATCGCAGTGCAGGTCCAGGACCACATCGGCGGTGCAGGCATGGCTGAGCAAGAGGCGCTGCATGCCTTGCAGCTGGCTGCTCGGTGCCGGCAGGGCGTCGAGTGCATCGGTCATCGCCTGGCGAATCATGCGCACATTGGCGTGAGGGTCATCGCCCAGCTTGCCGGCGAGCAAAGCGGCGACCGGCTCGCTCAACTCGACGAAATCGCGGTTGAAATTCTTGCCGCTGCCCACCTCGAAACGGCCCTGGTGAGCACCTTGCAACAGTTGCCCCAGGCCCATCGGGTTGGCCACCGGCACCAGCTCGATCACACCGTTGAGGGCGCCCTGGCGCTCCAGTTCGATGAGACGCTTTTTCAACTCCCAGGCGGCGCGCATGCCCGGCAACTCGTCGGCGTGCAGGCTGGCCTGGATATACGCCTTGCGCTCGCCGCTGCCGAAACGGAAGACGCTCAGTTGGCGCTCGCAACCCAGGTGGCCCCAGGGCAACAGGTGATCGATACGTTCCATCTCAATGCTTCCTTGGAGCCAGGTAGCTCAGCCAGCGGCGCTCGGCCAACTTGAACAGGCGCACCAGGATGAAGGTCAGGCACAGGTAGAACGCGCCGGCCGTGATATAGGCTTCGAACGGCAGGTAGAACTGGGCGTTCACCGTGCGCGCGGCACCGGTGATGTCGATCAGCGTGACGATGGACGCAAGGCTGGTGGTCTGCAGCATCATGATCACTTCGTTGCTGTACTGCGGCAGTGCACGACGCAGGGCCGACGGCAGCAGGATGCGGCGGTACAGTTTAGAGCGCGACATGCCCATGGCCTTGGCCGCTTCGATCTCGCCATTGGGCGTGGCCTTGAGGCTGCCAGCGATGATTTCGGCAGTGTAGGCGCTGGTGTTGATCGCAAACGCCAGGCACGCGCAGAACGTGGCGCTGGACAGCAGCGGCCAGAGGAAGCTTTCGCGTACGGCGTCGAACTGCGCCAGACCGTAGTAGATCAGGAACAGCTGCACCAGCATGGGCGTGCCGCGAATGACATAGGTGTAGAGCCACGCCGCGCCGTTGACGATCGGCTGCTTGGACACCCGCATCAAGCCCAGCGGCAAGGCGGCGAGCAGGCCGAAAAACAGCGAGATGGCGAGCAATTTCAGGGTGGTGACCAAACCGCCGAGGTACAGCGGCATGGCCTCCCAGATGACGTTGTAGTCGAAGATCATAGATCAGCCGCCCTTACGCCTACCGAGTAGCGCTTCTCAAGATGACGCAAGGCCAGCAACGACACGCTGGTGATCACCAGGTACATCGCCGCCACTGCGAGGAAGAAGGTAAAAGGTTCGCGGGTGGCGTCTGCCGCCTGCTTGGCCTTGAACATCATGTCTTGCAGGCCCACCACCGAAATCAGCGCAGTGGCCTTGGTGAGTACCAGCCAGTTGTTGGTGAAGCCGGGGATCGCCAGCCGGATCATCTGCGGCACCATCACCCGGAAAAACACCTGGAAGCTGCTCATGCCATACGCCAGACCGGCCTCGGCCTGCCCCTTGGGAATGGCCATGAAGGCACCGCGGAAGGTTTCCGACAGGTAGGCGCCAAAGATGAAGCCCAGGGTGCCGATACCGGCCGCCAAGGGGTTCAAGTCAATATAGTCGTCGTAGCCGAGCATCGGCGCGACGCGGTTAAGCAGGTCCTGACCGCCGTAGAAAATCAGCAGGATCAGCACCAGGTCGGGAATCCCACGGATGACCGTAGAGTACAAGTCACCCAGCCAGGCCAACCAGCGCACCGGCGACAGGCGCAACGCGACCCCGATCAGACCCAGAACAATGGCCAAGGCCATGGACGACAAGGCGAGCTGAAGCGTCAACCATGCGCCATCGAGGATGACGGCCCCGTAGCCTTTCAACATGATTCAGGTCCTCGAAAAGGGGGATGAAAAAATGGCGCAAACCGCAGGAATTCTGTTGCTTGCGCCATTCTGGACAGACAGCTGCGACGAGTTATTTAGGGTCAGCGCCGTAAATATCGAAGTCGAAGTATTTGTCCTGGATTTTCTTGTATTCGCCGTTGGCACGGATCGCTGCGATGGCCGCGTTGATCTTGTCCAGCTCGGCCTTGTCGCCTTTGCGTACAGCGATGCCGATGCCGTCGCCGAAGTACTTGGCGTCGGTGAACTGTGGGCCTACGAACGCGTAGCCTTTACCGGCCGGGGTTTTCAGGAAGCCGTCCTGCAGCAGGGTGGCGTCAGCCACGGTGCCGTCGAGGCGACCTGCTTCCACGTCCAGGTAGATTTCGTTCTGCGAGCTGTAAGGCACAACCGTGGCGCCTTTAGGGGCCAGGACTTCCTTGGCGAAGCGATCGTGGATCGAACCGCGTTGCACGCCGATTTTCTTGCCTTTCAATTCATCCAGGCTGTCGCTGACCGTGGTGCCTTCCTTCATCACCAGCTGCGCTGGGCTCAGGTAGTAGCGGTTGGTGAAGTCCACGGACTTCTTGCGATCGTCAGTGATGGACATGGACGACAGGATCGCGTCGATCTTGCGCACTTTCAATGCCGGGATCAGGCCGTCGAACTCTTGCTCGACCCACACGCACTTGACCTTCATCTCTTCGCACAGGGCGTTGCCGATGTCGTAGTCAAAACCCACGATGTTGCCATCCGGCGCCTTCGAGGCAAACGGAGGGTAAGCCGCTTCGATACCAATCTTCAGGGGCTTTTCATCAGCGAAGGCCTGCATGGACAGCACGGACAGCGCCAGGGCGCCCAACAGCACAAGTTTCTTCATCTTGGGACTCCATCGGTATAGGGCAAAAAGCAGTATGAGCCAGGGCCCACGATGCGACTTAAGTGAAACCGAATAGCGGTGCTGCGCCCTACGCGGTGTAAACCTGCGACGACGAGCGAGTGATCGGCATTCTAACGACAGGCCGGAAGCCGATATTTCCTCAATGCGACAACAATTTACAGAAGCACCGAGAAAGCGGTTCCAGCACATTGACAGCCTCTGTTTTTTATGCAGAGACAAAAGATATTAAACCTGTTGATGCTGCAAGTTGCGGGCCTATTATTCGCAAACCCTTCTAGCACGGCAAGTCTGGCGTTTAATCTTATTTCCTGGGGTGTCTAAAACGCGGTTTTTCGGGGCATTGGCGTAGCACATTGCCCCAGGTTTGGGCGGCAGGTTACACATCCAGGTGCGACGGTAACATTCAGAAACGTCCTACGAGAGAAACCGATATTTATTGAACTCCACCCGATCGTCCCCACGCTCCGCGTGGGAACGCCTCCTGTGACGCTCCGCGTCACGCCCTCAAGAGCAGACGCAGAGCGTCCAGGGCTGCATTCCCACGCAGAGCGTGGGAACGATCCACCCATGTAAAAAGCCCCACTCGGCTCACACCGAATGGGGCTTTGTCCAACCTGCCTCGCCTTACGCGGCGTTCATGGTCTTGTGGGTTTCAATCAAATGCGCCACCACGCCTGGATCCGCCAGCGTGGAGATATCGCCCAGCCCGTCATACTCAGCCGTGGCGATCTTGCGCAGGATACGCCGCATGATTTTGCCTGAACGCGTCTTCGGCAAGCCTGGCGCCCACTGGATCACATCCGGCGATGCAATCGGCCCGATCTCCTTGCGCACCCAGTTTTTCAACTCCAGGCGCAACGCTTCAGTCGGCTCTTCGCCATTCTTGAGGGTGACATACACGTAGATGCCCTGCCCCTTGATGTCATGGGGCACACCCACTACCGCCGCTTCCGCGACTTTAGGGTGGGCAACCATGGCGCTTTCGATCTCGGCGGTGCCCATGCGGTGGCCGGACACGTTCAACACGTCATCCACGCGCCCGGTGATCCACCAGTAGCCGTCTTCATCGCGACGGGCGCCGTCACCGGTGAAGTACATGCCACGGAAGGTCTTGAAGTAGGTGTCGACAAAACGGTCATGGTCGCCGTACAGCGTACGCGCCTGGCCCGGCCACGAATCGAGGATCACCAGGTTGCCTTCGGCAGCCCCCTCGATGATGTTGCCCAGGTTGTCCACCAACGCCGGCACCACACCAAAGAACGGACGCGCCGCCGAACCCGGCTTGAGCGCGTGGGCACCCGGCAGCGGGCTCATCAGGGTGGCGCCGGTCTCGGTTTGCCACCAGGTATCGACAATCGGGCAACGGGATTGGCCGACGTTCTTGTAGTACCAGTCCCACGCTTCAGGGTTGATCGGCTCACCCACCGAACCGAGCAGGCGCAGGCTGCTGCCATCGACACCTTCGCAGGCCGCGGTGCCGGAGGCCATCATGGCGCGGATTGCGGTCGGCGCGGTGTAGAGGATGTTGACCTTGTGCTTGTCGACGATCTTGCCCACCCGGGTAATGTCCGGGTAGTTCGGCACGCCTTCGAACAGCAAGGTGGTCGCGCCATTGGCCAGCGGGCCATAGACAATATAAGTGTGGCCCGTAACCCAGCCGACGTCGGCGGTGCACCAGTAGATTTCACCCGGGCGGTAGTCGAACACGCGCTCGTGGGTCAGGGCGGCGTAGAGCAGGTAGCCGCCGGTGGTGTGCTGCACGCCCTTCGGCTTGCCGGTGGAACCCGAGGTGTAGAGGATGAACAGCGCTTCTTCGGCGCCCATCTCCTTGGGCGCACACACGGTGCCGGCCACTTTCATCAGGTCTTCGTACCAGATGTCGCGATGCTGGTTCCACTTGATCGCGCCATTGGTGCGCTTGCACACGATGACCTTCTGGATGCTGTTGGTTTCCGGGTTGGTCAGGGCGTCGTCGACGTTGGCCTTCAGCGGAATCTTCTTACCGGCACGAATGCCTTCGTCGGCAGTGATCACTACCTTCGAGCGACAGTCGATAATGCGACCGGCCAGGGCTTCCGGGGAGAAACCGCCGAAGACCACCGAGTGAATCGCACCGATGCGGGTACACGCCAGCATGGCGACCACGGCCTCGGGGATCATTGGCATATAGATAGTCACCACGTCGCCGCGGTGTACATCCTGGCCGCGCAGGGCGTTGGCGAACTTGCAGACTTGTTCATGCAGCTCGCGGTAGGTGATGGTGCGGCTCTCGGAAGGGTCATCGCCCTCCCAGATGATCGCTGCCTGGTCGCCACGCTCGGCAAGGTGACGGTCCAGGCAGTTGTAGGAAACGTTCAGGGTGCCATCGGCAAACCATTTGATGTCGACATGGTGGTCGTCGAAAGAGGTCTGCTTCACCGCGGTGAAAGGCTTGACCCAGTCAAGACGTTTGGCTTGCTCGCGCCAGAAGCCATCGGGGTTGACCACCGACTGCTGGTACATGGCCTTGTAGGTCGCCTCGTCGGTCAGCGTATTGGCTGCTACTTCGGGGCGAACGGGGTACAGGGAAGCCGCACTCATCTTTCTTACCTCGGTGACAATCGTTGTTTTTGTATGGCCCCTGTTTTAGCCGGGGCCGGTCTATAGAACCATTCGACGATGGTAGTAACAAGCCCCTACAAATTGCCCTGATATGCCGATTTGCCGCTCTGGCCCGCGCCCTGCGGCGCTTTCACGGTTTGTGAAAAAACCTTTACCACGGGATTGTTACAAAAACCGCCAAAAGTGTTTATCAAAACCACGGGTATATGAATATAACCCGCAAGCCTAAAATCAACTTCGCCAACCAAGGCGCTGTGCTCGACACAGCAGTGATTAACAACGCAACAGCCCCCACGAAGGCAACGTTAATCCGAACTTCCAACTTTTAAGTTACACACGCGGCCTCACAAGGGCCCCGTGACCCCTTTCGCCCTGAAGAAGGTAAATGAAGAAATGAAAGTGTTCGCAGTCATGGCTCTCAGCAGCTTGTTCGCCACCGCCGCCCTCGCCGACGAGGCCCCGACAGAACTGGCCAGCCAGAATGCTCCCATTGTTGAGGATTACACCTACAGCACCCACTTGGACGTGGCAAAAGTATTGTCCATGAGCAATATCCCGGAAGTCTGTGAAGTTGTACCGGTAAAAATGGAATATGAAGACTCGCAAGGTCAACGGCACATTCTGAACTATCAAGTCATGGGTAACGGCTGCTCTAACGGGTAATAACTTCTTTAATTAGATTCAATCCCGGATCTTGGTCGCCGCAAGAAATCATTCTTGCGGCCAAGAACCCATCGCTGCCGCACCACCATCAACCTGTGGGAGGGGACTTGCTCCCGATGACCTGAGCCGCCACACCCACCTTACAAAGCCCTACCCTGCCCTACCTGCCCCCGCTTACAAAAGCCCCTCACCGCCCGTCAAAAAAATCCAATCCCGGCAAAGCCTTGCAAACACACGCTTTGGCCGCAGACCACGGCATTTTGGTGCCCCCAAGTGACCATCCGCCGCAACACAAAGCCGAATTTTTCCCTATAATGCGCGGGTAAATCGGGCCTGCAATATCCCTTTACACAGGGATGAAGAGCCAGACCTGAGGCCTCCCCTGGAGCAAGCATCTGTCGCTCCACGCCTCAAGCCTCACGCAGAGCACCCGAACACCTGATTGCGTTTAATGCGTGCGCTAGCTGCAACAAACGATTCCTTAAGATCCACCGCGGCCTCTGGGCCGTGTGAACACCCAACCATCCGGTTTCACACGGGCACTTTGAGCCCTCACGCAGGAGACGACACGTCATGCTGAGCTGGGACGAATTCGACAAAGAAGAAGACGGCGAAGTCGCCGCCAAAGGCGCCAACGCCGGCCACGCCACCGAAGCCAACATGGACCGCCTCGACGGCGCCGGCGCTGCCGCCGCGGTTGAAGCCCGCGCCGTCACCGCCAGTGACTCCGCCGCCATCGTGCGCGCCAAGGCCGCCCTCGACAA